>JAYTYG010000444.1:0-3612 GCA_043742585.1 Spartobacteria bacterium | reverse complement strand
GGGGAGCTGCCGCTGCCGCCGTATTTTGAGAGGGAGGTGGAGGCGGCCGATGCGGATCGCTATCAAACCGTTTACGCCCGTGAAAGCGGCGCCGTGGCCGCGCCGACGGCTGGCTTGCATTTCACGCCGGAGATTTTAGGGCGTGTGCCGCATTCTTTTCTGACTCTGCATGTAGGGGTGGGCACGTTTCGGCCGGTCCAGGCAGAGGTCATCACCGAGCATCGCATGCATCTTGAGCGATTCTCGATTTCGGCGGTTGCTGCGGACGAGATCAACGCGGCGAAGCGAATCATCGCGGTGGGCACAACCTCGGCGCGGGTGTTGGAGAGCTGCGGCCGACCGCTGCGCGCCAGCCAGGGCGCCACGGATATCTTCATTTATCCTGGCTACAAGTTTCGGGCCGTGGACGTTTTGCTAACCAACTTTCATCTTCCGAAATCGACTTTACTGATGCTGGTCAGCGCCCTGGCGGGCCGGGAACTGGCGCTGCAGGCCTATGCAGAGGCGATCCGGGAACGTTACCGGTTCTACAGCTACGGCGACTGCATGCTCATCCTGTAACACGGAGATTTTAACGCAGAGGCGCAGGCGCGAGAAACTAAAGGGAACAGGCACTGTGTCCACTGTGTCCACTGTGTCCACTGTGTCCATTCCGTCCATTGTGTCCATTCCGTCCATGCAGTCCCCTCCTGCGCCTCGGCGTTAAGACGACGCGCGGCGTTCGCGGAAGAAAGCCTGCAGCATTTGCGCACACTCCTCCTGGCGGACCCCGGACGTGATCTCGCAGGTGTGATTGAGCTTCGGATGCTGAAGCAAATTCATCAAGCTACCGCCCGCGCCGTCCTTGAGCGAGAGACAACCAAACACGACGCGTTTAAGCCGGACATGGACCATGGCCCCGGCGCACATAGGACAGGGCTCCTTGGTGACATAGAGTTCGCATTCATTCAGGCGCCAATCGCCAATCACGCTCTCGGCCTGAGTAATGGCCAGCATCTCGGCGTGCGCAGTGGCGTCGTGGAGCGTTTCCACCTGATTATGAGCGCGCGCAATGATGCGACCGCCATGCACAATCACAGCGCCGACGGGCACCTCTTCGCGTTCCCAGGCTTTGCGGGCCTGACGCAAGGCCTCGCTCATAAAGAAGCTGTCGCTTTGCAAATCAATGATCTCGTCCATAAAGAAGTGAGGATACCTGATCTTTCCAGTTGCGTGACTGAAAATTTAGGATACTCCTCTCACCCCTTTCCATACCCACCGTGAGGTATTTGCGACATGAATAAGATCATCCAAAAAATTGAGCAGGAACAAATGAAGTCAGACGTTACCCGATTTAGTGTCGGGGACAGCGTCCGCGTCCATACCATCGTAAAAGAGGGTGAAAAAGAGCGCGTCCAGATTTTCACAGGCATCGTCATCGGCCGTAAAGGCACTGACATCAACGCAGCCTTCACCGTCCGCCGTATTTCTTACGGCGAAGGAGTTGAGCGCGTTTTCCCTGTGCACTCCCCACGTATCTCCAAGATCGAAGTTGAAACCGCAGGCACAGCCCGCCGGTCCAAACTCAACTACCTGCGCAGCCGCAAGGGCAAACAAGCCATGGCTGTGCGCGAGAAGATCGTCGCCAAGAAAAAGTAAGGCCCGGGAAATCCAATCTCTCGAAACACTGATCGGTGCTCGCTCTGCTAAATTCAGCAGAGTAAAGCGCCGATCAGTGTTTCTATTTTAAGCGGGTCCGTTATGGCCAAGGCCATTCAATGCAGCTTCCGCCACGAAAAGGCGTTGCACGCCCAAGGCTGCCAGATCGTGGCAGGCATTGACGAGGCGGGGCGCGGCCCGCTGGCAGGCCCGGTCGTGGCGGCCATCGCCATTCTTCCCCGCAAGTTCAAACACGCGGTCCTGCGCGACTCCAAACAACTCTCGCATCGCCAGCTCGAGAGCATCTACGAAGAATTAACCAGCCGCGCCGACGTGTTCTGGGCCGTCGCTGCGGTGGACAGCGTCGAGATCGATCGCATCAACATCCTGCGCGCCACCCACGAGGCGATGCGCCGCACACTGCCCGCCCTGACTACCGGGGGCCCCCAGAACCCGAGCCCCGACCATGTGCTCATTGACGGGTTGCCTGTCCCCCACTTTCCCCTGCCCCATACGGCCTTGGTGAGCGGCGATTGCTTGAGCTACAGCATCGCCGCCGCAAGCGTGATCGCCAAAGTCACCCGGGACCGACTCATGATTGCCATGGATGAGGTCTATCCCGGATACGATTTCTTCCGCCATAAAGGCTACGGTACGGCGCTGCATCTTGAGCGGCTCAAACAACATGGTCCTTGTCCGACTCATCGCCGAAGCTTTCTGCCAGTGGCGCAGACGCTATTTCCCTTCGCGTAAACGGCCCCGCAACGCCGCCCACGTCCTGGGCGAAATAGGCGAAGACCTTGCCGCCCGCTATCTGGGCAAACACCGATACAAAATTCTGTATCGGAACTTCCGTGGCCCACGGGGCGGGGAAGTGGACATCATCTGCCGGGATAAAAGCTGTGCGACATTGGTCTTTGTCGAAGTGAAAACCCGCAGCAGCGCGCACTTTGGCACGCCGGCGCAGGCGGTCACGACCGCCAAGCAAAGGCTCATAGCGCGCGGGGCCATAGCGTGGCTGCGGTTGCTGGATGAACCGCGAGTGCAGTTCCGCTTCGATATTGTCGAAGTCTATATGAGCGGGCTGAAGTGCTCGAAGATCAACCTCATAAGAAACGCGTTCCAACTGCCGGAGCCTTACTATTATTAAGAATCAATCCCGGTGACTGAACGCCGGGACATGGCAGCCACCAATCGGGGAAAACCCTTTGCAGGGGCTACGCCGCGCGCCTAGTCTGCGCGCCTTATGATTGACTTGGAAACGTTGCCGGACTCGCGCGGACACTTCGGCCCATACGGCGGGATGTTTGTCCCCGAGACGCTAATGACTGCTCTCAATGAGTTGACGGCCGAATACGAAAAGGCCCGCAAAGATCCCGCGTTCCAGGCGGAGCTCGCGGCGGTGCTCAAAGATTTCGCAGGGCGCCCCACCCCACTCTATTTCGCGGAACGCCTCACGCAAAAGCTAGGCGGCGCTAAAATTTATCTTAAACGCGAAGATATGCTCCATACCGGCGCACATAAGATCAACAACGCACTGGGCCAAATCATCCTGGCCCAACGCATGGGCAAGACCCGGATCATCGCCGAGACCGGGGCCGGCCAGCATGGAGTCGCCACGGCCACCGTCGCCGCGCGAGCCGGGCTCGAGTGCATAATCTATATGGGCGCCGTGGACATGGAACGCCAGGCGCTCAACGTGGCGCGCATGAGATTTTTAGGAGCCAAAGTGGTCGCTGTCACCGCCGGCCAAGCCACCCTCAAGGAAGCGATCAACGAAGCCATGCGCGATTGGGTCACCAATGTGCGCTCCACTCATTATATCCTCGGCTCAGCGCTGGGCTCGCATCCTTATCCGATGATGGTGCGGGATTTTCACCGGGTCATCGGCGACGAAGCGCGCAGGCAAATCCTCGCACGCGAAGATCGGCTCCCGGATCTATTGGTGGCATGCGTGGGTGGCGGCAGCAATGC
>JAYTYG010000443.1:0-3219 GCA_043742585.1 Spartobacteria bacterium | reverse complement strand
AGATAAGTTGAAGGCAGCTCTAAAGAAGGGGCCGAATACTATCGCAGTGCATTCGCACGAGGGCGGTAAGGGACAGTTTGTCGATCTGGCGCTACTCGTGGACTGAGTTTAAGGATCCGCTTCAATAAAGTGCCTTAAATCATCATGCATTGATGAAAATCGTCGGGGTGGAAAAAGTTAACGCAGAGGCGCGGAGGCGCAGAGAACCGAAATAGGGGAGGCGTAGCTATTGGAGGTCGCCGCAGCAGTAGTCAAAAAAGCGAGTGATCCTGAGCGCAGCGCACGAGGTCCACGAGTGTGCGCAGTTGAAGAGCCGAGTCCGCGAGACAGCCCCAGCTTTGGGGGGCAGCTGATACCCCGTTGAACTTCAGGTTAGCTGCAGCACCCGAAGCGATCAAAGGGCAATAAACTCGGTGACGCAGCCATCAGTTGCAGACGGGGTCTTTCGACTCCGGTCTCGCGGTGCTCGCCCTCCGCTCAAGATGACTGTGCTTTTCATGATTGTTCGCGCATTCGCGTGAGCCCACTCCGGTGCCGGACAATCCTGTCCCAGAGCGCCTGCTGCAGGGCTCTGGCAGGCCCGCTTTGCATGCCACCTCTCCACGCTGCGGCGGGCAGCGCTGACATCGCGATGGCGCGTCCGCGCCGCTCCAATTCGTAGTCCACGGCGGCCACGGCGTCTTCGAGTTGGGAAAACCGAGCCATGGACTTCTCGTCGATCAGCACCTCCCAGACTTTGCCGCGCCCCGGGCGCTTGAGCACGAGAGCTTCACTGGCTTTGCCGGGAAATTTCTCAAAATGCAGCCCGAGTCCGTGCCGTCCCAGGGAGAACCAGGCGTTGCCAGAAATGGCGCGCACATCTTCGTCCACCTCCATCGTGAGCGGGTCGAAAGCCGCCGCGCGATCTTGGATCTCAGGCAGGGTGAGCGCGCCGGCTTCCAATTGGAATTCGGGGCAATCCTCGAGAATCTGCTGCCAGGCGCGGCGGGCGTCGCTGACATCCTCGCCCATCAGATTGAGGTTTCTTGGGATCCCGAACAACGAGGGCAGGGAGCACAAGCTCAGAGTCGAGAGGTCGACGAAATCGAGGATCAGACAATCCTTTTTGCCCGGGTGGAGCCGAGTGCCCCGGCCCACGCATTGTGCGTAGAGGCCTTCGGAGCGGGTGGGCCGTGCCATGGCGATGCAGGATACGCCCGGATCGTCAAAGCCTTCGGTCAGCACGGCGACGTTTGTGAGCACTTGATTGCGTCCACTGCGAAAGTCGGCGAGGGCTTGTGCGCGAAGCGCCGGGGGCATCTCGCCGTAAACAATGCCTGCCGGCACCCCCAGGAAATTGAGGGCCCGGCAAAGGTTCTGGGCATGATTGACCGTCACGCAGAAGGCGATCGTCCGGCGATCCCGCGCCAACTCCTGGATGGAACGCGCGACGAGCGCGTTGCGTTCCTCGATGTCCACCGCCTCGGCCAGTTCCTCTTCGCGAAAATCCAGCGCGCCGGGCGACAGGTTGGTGAGATCCGCCGTGGTCGAAATCCGGAACCCGCGCAACGGCGCCAAATAGCCATCGTCGATCATTTCGGGCAGATCGCGGGAGTAGACGATTTGTTCAAAGACCTTATCGAGGCCCTTGCCATCGCCGCGGGCGGTGGTGGCGGTGAATCCGAGCAGTGTGCCGCGCCAATCCTCATCGAACGCCCCCAGTTGCCGGAGGACGCGGAGATTGTCGTCGGCAGCGGCGTGGTGACATTCGTCGTAAATAATGAGGCCCACGTCGCGGCCGCGCAGGACACGGGTTAAACGCTCTTCGTGTAACGAGCGGATGGAACACACCAGGACCTTGGCATCCGCCGGCGCGCGATCAGCGCCGCGCTCAATGGCGACCACGTGCTGACCGTTCAGGGCCGCCTCCAACTTGGCGCGCGCCTGTCCCAGCAGCTCTTCGCGGTGGGCCAGCACCAAAACCTGCCTCCGGGCGAGCCGGGCAAGTTCCGAGAAAATTACGGTTTTGCCGGCGCCCGTGGGCAGGCAGACGATCATGCGGCGGACGCCCTGGCGGCGGGCAGCGAGGACGGCGTCGATAGACTCGCGCTGATAGGGACGGAGAGTGACGGCGGGGTTGGGCATGGACGTGTGGATCCATAGCAGATCAGGACGTCCGCGACAGCACCGACGCAGGGCGTGGTTCAAGGCCCGAGTGCGCGGCTTTGCTGGGGGATGTGCGCCGGCACGGCTACTGGATTTGCGCCCCGAGATGGCGCACTTCCAAGGCGACGAGGCAGACGTCGTCGGTGAAATGTTTATTGGCGGCGAACTCTTTGACCTCATCTAACACCTGTTGGCAGAGAGCTTCAGGAGAGAGTTTCGCCCGTTTGACGACCGCCTGTTTGAGATAATGTTCGTCGTAGAGTTCGCCCGATTCACTTTCCACTTCGAACACGCCGTCCGTGAACAGGAAGACCTTGTCATGAGTCGCCACCGGACAGCGTGAGGTGCCATAATGAGCATCCTCGAAAAGCCCCAGCACAGGGCCACGTTTGCAGTGGTCGAGAGTGACTACTTGCGGCTCCGCTTCCAAGCTGCGGATCCAGATCGGGTCGGGATGCCCGGCATTGGCGTACCGCAATTGTCGATTGGCAATATCCACCACCACATAGGAGGCGGAGGCAAACATCGGAATGTCGGCTTGTTTAAGAATGCTGTGCAGCTTGCGATTGAGCCGACTGAGAAATTCGCCTGGCATTTTCCCTACCGACTTGAGCTCGCCCACCAGCGCCCGAACAATCGCGGCGACCAGAGCCGCCCGCATCCCGTGGCCCATCACGTCACAAATGAAGATGCCGGCCATGGAATCCGATAACTCCAGGATATCAAAAAAGTCACCGCTCATCGCAGTCGAGGGAGCGAAAATGTGAGAGAATTCCAAAGCGCTTTGGGCGGTGCTCACGTGAGCTGGGAAGCTTGGGTAACCCTTTGGCATCAATGCATTTTGGAGTTCCCGCGCCATCCCGAGGTCTTCCTCGAACTCGTTATTCCGGCGTCTGAGTTCATTGGTGTATTTTGAGAGCTTTTCCTCGGAGCGGCGCCGGCCAATTATCAATATTTAATGATGTGTTTCGATCCCCTGCTCGTCGATAAACCCCCAAACGAGTTTCACGAATTTTTCAATTGTCGAGAGGCAATTAAACATCCATCTTTCCCCCGCCAGGGAACGCATGTTGT
>JAYTYG010000442.1:0-1693 GCA_043742585.1 Spartobacteria bacterium | reverse complement strand
CCGCGTGATCGAAAACGAACTCGAAAAGCTCGATCTTTATCTCGGTCAATCCCGCCGTGAAATCACCGGCGACGACGTGCGTTTGCTGGTGCCGCTTTCCCGGGAAGGCATCATTTTCGAGCTCGGCAATGCCATCGCCGAACGCCATCTGCACCGGTCGCTTGGGCTCTTGGAGCAACTGCTTTTTCAAGGGGAATCAGCCATCGGGATCTTGCTGGTGGCCATCATTCCCACCGTGCGCAGCCTCCTGGTGGTCAAGGATCTCATGGCGCGACACAAGTTGAGTCGCCCGGCGCAGCCCTTCTTTTTCGGCAAAACCCTGGAGCGCTTGCCGCCTGAAGCCACGGCGCATCTCCCGCGTAAAAAGGACGGCACCGTCAACGCCTTCGCGCTCGGCCTCGCCGCCGCTCAGGTCCAGCGTTACCGGGCCGACGAGTTGCGGGCCGCCTTCGAGGCTTGTCTGGCGGCCAATGTGCAATTGGTCAGCTCCTCGCTGGAGGCCAAGGTGGTGCTCACTCAGTTGATCGTGCGCATTGTCGCTCCCGCCGCGCCCGTCAAGTCAGGCCGGTAGTGCATCCGCCTTTGATCAGTCACCTTTGGCCCAGCCGCGAGGCCCACAAAATGAGGGCTGAAAAGATGTCGGCTTCGGGATTCGCCCGCATTTAAGCCGCCGTCTTTCACCGTCGCCCCTATGCTTCCCGATTTTACCCTCTTACAATGGATCCTCGCCGCTTTGGCCGGGTTCTGTATTGGCTTCTCCAAGAGCGGCTTTTCCGGGGTGGGACTTTTGACGGTGCTCCTCATGGCCGCGCTCTTCCCTGAGCGCCAATCCACCGGGGCGCTACTTCCGCTGCTGATTTGCGGCGATGTCCTTTCCGTGCTCGTTTTCCATCAGCACGCCAAGTGGCCGCTGATTTGGCGAATGTTGCCGCCCTCCGTCGTCGGAATACTGGCGGGTTACTGGCTTCTGCGCGTGATCCCCGATGGCGCGTTTGGGCCGGTAATCGGCGGCGTTGTCCTGCTCATGGTTGTCCTCCAAGTGCTGCGCCAGAGCGTGCCGGAGGCTTACGCAGCGTTGCCGCATACGCGCGGGTTTGCGTGGTTGATGGGCGCCTGGAGCGGAGTCGCCACCATGCTGGCCAATGCCGCAGGCCCCGTGATGTCACTCTATTTTTTGGCGATCTCGATCCCAAAATACGAGTTGATCGGCACCAGCGCCTGGTTCTTTCTGCTCGTAAATCTTTTGAAAGTCCCGCTCAGCGCGAATCTCGGTCTCATCACTAAAGGCTCGCTGTTGCTCAATCTCTGTCTCATCCCGATGGTCGGTCTCGGTATTTTTTCCGGACGCAGTTTGATCCGGCGGATCCCGCAAAAGCGCTTTGAGCAAATCCTCCTGGCGCTCGCGACCCTGGCCGCGCTGAGATTTATGCGAGTGTTTTAGGCAATTGGACTCGATCGCGGGAAGTCGGGACGGTTAGCGTGCGGGAATATGTGGTCTTCCTTGAATCAATTTCGTGACGGCGCGCTCCTATTTCTGCGCTTGGCGCTGGGCTCTTTTTATATCTGGATTCACGGCTGGTCGTTGATGGCTGGCGGGGTTGCCGGATGGAAAAAGGCGGGCCTGGTGATGCAGCACGTCGGTATCAGTTTTTTGCCGGCAGCCTGGGGGTTTATGGGGGCCTTCGCCGCGACG
>JAYTYG010000441.1:0-4235 GCA_043742585.1 Spartobacteria bacterium | reverse complement strand
CTCCTGGCCAAGCCCATCATGCAGGCATTGACCCAAACGACTCTGCTCGCGCTCGCCCACCATGAGGACTTCCTGCTCGAGGCGTTGCTGGGCCGCCCGGGATTCACGCAACTCGGCCCTGAGGGCTTCGATCTCCGCAGTTCGGAGCTGCACGGTGCGTTCCAGCTCCCTATTCAAACGCGACAACGCACCGTCGTCCTTATGACATTCTGAATTAATATGCATCGAATACGCCGCTGATTAAATGAAAGAAGTGGCCCCCCAGCGCCCTTTGATAGGAACTGCTTGAAATGACTCGTGAATCCTCAAAACGAGATCCGTAAGGCTGGTGTGGACAATAAACGGGTGTATCCGAAAACATCTATCCTTTTATGCCCAGGCTCGGAGCGGAATTATGAAGTATGAATGCAGAGGGAAGCGCGAGCCTCGGGCGTGACGGTTCCCGCGTTCTCCGAACGCCACACTTCACACTTCATCCTTCATCCTTCTCTTCCCCGGCGCCTCGGATAAACATCGCGAATGAACCGCGCGACTGGCCTCCGAGCCCTGCAGGAGACCGCTCAATGGGATGTGGCGATCATCGGAGGCGGCGCGACGGGTTTGGGGTGCGCTCTGGATGCGGCGCTCCGGGGGTATCGCACCGTATTACTGGAACAAGGCGACTTCGCCCAAGCCACCTCGAGCCGCAGCACCAAGCTCGTGCACGGCGGCGTGCGCTATTTACGCCAGGGCAATCTGCCCTTGGTCCGTGGCGCCTTGCGGGAGCGCGGCCACTTGCTGCGCAACGCCCCGCACCTGGTGCATCCCCTCGGATTCGTCATCCCGGCCTACAGCGTTTGGGAGAAACCCTACTACGCAGCCGGCCTCAAGCTTTACGACTCACTCGCGGGCGCACTCGGCATCGCACCGTCGCGCACGCTATCCCGCGAGGAAACCCTGGAGCTCATTCCCGGCGTCGCCCCAAAGGGACTGCGCGGCGGCGTGCTGTATCAGGACGCCCAGTTCGATGACGCCCGCCTGGCCATTGCCCTGGCTCAAAGCTTCGCCAAACTCGGCGCTGTCCCCCTCAATTACGTCAGGGTCCGAGGCTTGTTAAAATCCCAGGGAAAACTCTGCGGGGTGCGCGCCTACGACATTGAATCCGACACGGAAATCGAAGTCCGCGCGCGAGTGGTGATCAATGCCACAGGCGTATTCTCCGACGCCGTGCGGCAGCTCGACGAGCGCGCTTGTGTGCCGATGCTCACGCGCAGCCAGGGCGCGCACATCGTGCTCGACGCACGTTTTTTGCCCGGCACGACCGCGCTCATGATCCCCCGCACCGAGGACGGCCGAGTCCTCTTTGCCATCCCATGGCAGGGCCGCGTCCTGGTCGGCACGACCGATACGCCAGTCGACCGTGCGTCGCTGGAACCCCGGGCGCAGCCGCAGGAGATCGCTTTCTTACTGTCGCATGCCGGGCGTTACCTGACTCAAGCCCCAACCGAATCTGATATCCTCAGCGTTTTCGCAGGCCTCCGACCCCTCGTCAAAACCGGGGCCAGCTCGCCCACCGCCGCGCTTTCCCGGGACCACGTGGTGAGCGTCTCCGCGAGCGGCCTGGTGAGTATCGGCGGAGGCAAATGGACGACCTATCGCAAAATGGCCGAGGACGCCGTGACGGCCGCAGCGCAGATTGGCGGGCTACCGGCCCGAGCCAGCGCAACCGCCAGCTACGCCCTGGAACAAAGTCCCATCCCATCGGCCACCCCGAATGAGGCAGAGGTACGCCAGGCGGTGCGGCACGAAATGGCGCGATCGCTGGAAGACATGCTGGCGCGGCGTTGTCGGGCGCTGTTTTTGGACGCCCGCGCCAGCCTCAATTGCGCGCCACAAGTCGCACAATGGATGGCGACTGAACTCGGTCGCGCCCCGGACTGGCCAGCGACCCAAGTCGCCGCATTCAAAGCGTTGGCGAACGGGTATTTGCCGGAAGCGGCGAGGAAAGTATGAAGGAAGAATGATGAAGTATGAAGGAAGAGCAGCCTTCGAGTTGAACGCCACCTGCGCCCTCCGAGCCCTCCGAGGCTTCATCCCGCCCCCTTCATAATTCCTCATTCATCCTTCATAACTCCTCCTCACCCCCCCCGCTAATATGCCATTCCTCCAATAGCCCGGCGGGAATCTCCGCTAGGAAACGCGACGGGCGCTGGAGCATTTCTCCATAACCGCCGTTGAGCCGCAGGTGCGGGAACGTGAGATAAAGTTCATCTTTGGCGCGAGTCACCGCCACGTAGAACAGCCGGCGTTCCTCCTCGATCGCATCCTCGCTATCCAGCGAGCGCTTTGATGGGAACATCTCCTCAGTCAGCCAAATGACAAAGACCGCTTTCCACTCCAATCCCTTGGCCTGATGCACGCTGGAAAGAGTCAGCATCTCGGTCTCTTTATCCGGCGCATTCACGTCGGAATCCAAGGTGCTCAGCAAAGCCAACTGATCTAGGAACTCGGCCGCGCTCTCATACTGGCGAGCGAAGTTGGCGAGCACACTCAAGTCCTCCCGCCGCTGCTCGTAGTTGGCAAACTCCGCCTTGGCGTAGTCATCATACACAGCCTCGATCACGCTCTCGATCATCTCGCCGGGCGGATTCGGTTTCCCGCCGGGCGCGATTTCGGAAAGCGTGTGAGCGAGCTGCTGCCAGGCTTTGACACTTTTTGGCGGCACCTTCAAATGGCTCAGGGCCTTGGCATAATCCACAGACACCACAGGCAACGCCGCCGACTCGGCCTCGAGCGCGGCCGCCAGCAGCCCAAGATCGCGGCCCCCGGAATCGTCCCCCCCGGAATCTCCCCCCCCAGAATCCTGGAGCCCCGGAGCGATGGCGCGGCCGACCTCTTTCCAAAGCTGCTCGGCCGAGCGCGCGCCGATCCCCGGGAGCAGCCGCACCATGCGCTTGAAAGCGACTTCGTCCCGCGGATTCACCACGTATTTCAAGAACGCCGCGACATCCTTGATATGCGCCTGCTCGAAAAACCGGAGGCCGCTCGTGATCTTAAATGGGACGCCGTGCCGGGTTAACTCCATCTGCAACTCCATGGAATGATAGTGCGCGCGATAGAGCACCGCGATTTCATCGAGCTGCATGCCTTCCTCGCGCAAATCCAACACCCGCTGGGTGATGAACGCCGCCTGCTGACTCGAATCCCCAAGCGGCACCAGCGCCGGCTTGGCTGACCCCGATTTACGCACCGCCACGAGCTCCTTTTTAAACTGCTGCACATTGGCCGCGATCGCCGCATTCGCCACCTCAAGAATATCCGGGACGCTGCGGTAATTCGTTTCGATTTTATATACATTAGCTTTTGGATAACGCTTCGGAAAATCGATGATGTTTCTGAAGTCCGCCCCCCGCCACGAATAGATGCTTTGGGCATCGTCCCCGACGACCATGATATTGCCGTGATACGCCCCCAGGATATCGATGAAATCAGCCTGCAAATGGTTCGTGTCCTGGTACTCGTCGACGAGAATAAACTGGAACTGGCGCTGGAATGTCTCCGCCACCGCCGGGTTGCGCTGCAAGAGGCTTAAGCTTTTCTCCAGCAAATCATCAAAATCCACCGAGTTCGACGCCTGCTTCTTGGCTTCATACCGCTTTTGCGCGCCAATGATCTGCTCGTCGAGATCGAGGAAATGCGGATATTTTTCCAGCAGCACATCTTCGATACTGCGCCGCGTGTTCAGTGAATAACTGAACACATCCGCCAAGACATCGCCCTTGGGAAACCGCTTCTCCCTGGTGTCCACTCCCATCCCCGCGATCACCGAGTCGAGCATGTCCTTCTGATCCTCCCGATCCATGATCGAAAACCCCGGTGCGAACCCCGCCAGGTGCGGGTGCCGACGCAGGATCCGGTTGCCGATGGAATGAAATGTGCCGCCCCAGAGGCCGCTGATATCGCCCGTAATGAGCTTGGACACCCGGTCGAGCATTTCGCGCGACGCCTTATTGGTGAACGTCAGCAGCAGAATATTCTGCGGCAACACCCCGTTCTGCATCAAGTAAGCCACCCGGTAAGTAAGCGTGCGCGTCTTGCCGCTGCCGGCTCCGGCTATGACCAGGGCCGGCCCGGGCGGCGCCATCACCGCCGCGCATTGCTGGGGGTTGAGCTCAGCGGGAAAATCGATCACCGGCCCGGTTGGCGCGACGTGACGGTTGAGGGTGTATTGGCGGGCCATTGCGGGAAGTATGAAG
>JAYTYG010000440.1:0-2440 GCA_043742585.1 Spartobacteria bacterium | reverse complement strand
TCTAGCGCTCTGTCATGCGTGAATTGCGGGGAAGAATGCGAAGAATGGGACTTATGGGGCCGGCTCGGCTACCCAACAAAGCTCGCGGGAAGAAGCACTAGCGCCCTACGTTCCCAGCCTCACCGCCGCGCCCGCTGCGAATCTGACCCGCTGCGGCTCTGCGCCTCAGCGTTACTATAGAAAGATCGGCTCCCGCCAGGCGTCACACTCACCGCGATCGCCCGCGGCGACTCGCTCGCCGATGCCATCAGCGACTGCTCCGGCACCAATGCCGGGAATGACAGCCCCTGCTGCCGATACTCATCCACCATGCGCTTTAAATGCCGGTATTTGGAGCGCGACCGCAAGATCGCCAGGCTCCGATGCGGATCACCCCACTGCAAATTTTCGATCGTCACGCGGCGCACGCCCCAAGCGTTCATCGCCGCGCGCGAAGGTTTATAGAGATCGATCGTATTGGTCCCCGACAGCGCCCAGCCGTAATCATCCACCCGATAAAGCTCCCCTGTTTCCTGGATCCGAAACAGCGTGCCAGCCGGCCAGCGCGACCAATCGGCCGCCGCGCTATTAACCTGCGCACATTGCAACTGGCCACCCAGCGCATTACAGCTGCCGTATTTAACGTGATCGGCTTCGGAGTGAGTATAGGCGGTCGTCCGCACGCTCTGGAACTGGGCGCGCGCAATCGGTTTCTGGAATTTCGGCAGCGGCCGCGAAGCACAGCCAGTCACGAAGACAACCACAGTGAGTAAGGCGATTCGGAGGGAAACGGTTTGCACCGGCGCAGAGTATTCAGGCATGGGCTTTCAGCCAGCAGGAACCAGTGCAGCTCGCCACAATAAATGAAGCAAACCCCGGCGACTGAATCATATGCTCAGGCGGGCGGTCAGGCCGCCGCAATTCCCACCCCTCTGCGACTTTCGCGCCTCAGCGTTAAGTCGTTATTCCATCGTCATTTTTGTAACGCAGAGGCGCCGAGGCGCAGAGAGAGGAGGAAAAGACAGGCGCTCCGTCTATTCCGTCGTCTCGGCCCTCGCTCGGAGGAAGAAGAGCCACAGCATTAGCGCACGAGCCACAGGCGTCTCGCAGCAAATCCGGATGCTCCATGTCGCAGCGCCGAAACTGGGCGCCGTACAATGCGTATAAAGCCCCGATGAACATCCGAACCCGCCCAGTCGCAATCGTTTCCTCGCCCTCCCTGCCCACCTGCCGGATCACCAGTTGAAACGGCAAGGGCGCAGCGCCGCCAGCGGCATCGATCTCCTCCGGAGCCCGGAAATCAGGTTGAAAATAAGAAACCACCGCCGGATCCACCTTGCGAAAACCCGCTTTCTCATAAGCCCGCAAACGCACGAGATTCTCCGGCTGCTCGCCGTATTCCATTTCGCCCACCAACGTCACCGGACATTCCGGGCCAAGTTGATTGGTGCGCCCGCAACGCCGGGCAGCGCCCAGAGGCAGCGCCCGCAGCCAACCGGCCAGCCCACTGCGCCGCCATTCCGGGGTCACCAGGTTATGGGAAAGATGCACGACGACCTCGCCGGCCACCGCCATCGCAGTATGATCCCGGACTGCGGCCAAGCGACCCTCGCGACGCACGAGTATCAACTCGTAGAGCATGCTCGGTGGCAGCGCGAACCGCCCCGCCAGCACTGCCCGGGACTCCAACTCGCCCTTGCTCCCGAACGCCTCCCAAAGCGCCCCATAAGCCATCTCAAACAGCGGGTGCGCGATGGACGGCACGCGATCAATTTGCCACAGGGCCAAATCCAAGTCGGCCGACTTGCGATCACCGGGAGCCAAATCACGCGCGGAAACGTCCATGCCTCGACTATCCGCCACGAGCCGCGATTTGGCAAAGCCGCTACATTGAGTTAAACTAAAGGATGGATACCCCTGAAACTCTCCAGCAGCTCGACCGGCGTTTTCATCTCCATCCCTTTACCCAGCATGAAGAGCTACACGCCCTGGGCACCCAGATCCTGAGCGAAGGTCGCGGCGTGTTTCTCCTCGATACCCAGGGCCGCTCCCTGCTCGACGCACTCGCCGGCCTCTGGTGCGTCAACGTAGGCTACGGCTGCCGCGAAATCGTCGACGCCGTCACCGCTCAAATGCAGCGGCTGCCGTTCTACCCCTCGTTTTTCAACTCCACCACAGAACCGACCATCCGATTGGCCGAAAAACTCGCCGCCCTCGCGCCACCGGCCCTCAACCATACCTTTTTCAGCAACTCCGGATCTGAAGCCAACGAAACCGCGATCAAGCTCATCCGGGCGCTCATGAAACTGCGCGGCACGCCCGGGAAAACCAAGATCCTCTCGCGTGAATTCGCCTATCACGGCGTGACGCTTGCCACCACCAGCATGACCGGGCTCCCGGGCTGCTACACCCCGTTCGACCTGCCGCTACCGGCATACGCGTCAACTTAAGCGCCCTTTGC
>JAYTYG010000439.1:0-2790 GCA_043742585.1 Spartobacteria bacterium | reverse complement strand
TCGGCTCTACATAACCCCGATGCCACGGTTTTTGGCAGCACCTTCGCCCCGCCCGATGTCGATCCGGTGACTCCACGAGTCCGTTACACTTACGGCATGTTTTTTTAAATGCCCCCCAAATGAAGGTCGGAATCGGGATCACCGCTTTTACCTATTTGCCGATTGCCGCCACAGCAAGTAGTTTAACGTGCCACGCTGTTCCGTGGAAAAAGCCTCAACTAAAATCGTGGTAACGTGTATGGTATCCTCGCGTTACTCCGTGGTCTCCCGTGGCTCTGCCCCGATTTTCCAGACTGCTCCGTTCCGGTCAAGGCGGAATCAGCATAAAGTTCAAAGCTGCCTTTACTGCGACCTCTGTCCTGGATTTATACCGATTCCGCCTTGACCTCCACTACGGCCTCTGGGGGAGGTTGGTATCACTTTCCTTCGGAAAGTGGTTTTGCCCACTCCCCAGCTATCGTCGCTTTCAGCCGTGGGCTACGAATCATCCACCACGATTTAATTCGGTTTTCTGATACCCCCGTTACCACGGATCGGCGTGGCGCGTTACACGATTCCACAGCCGCTCACCCACCGTAATCCGACCGATTCCTTAACTTAATGGCAGTGCGGGCGCGTTCTGGCTGCGGGCGCTCAGGCAGCGACTAAACTTGCCGGGTTCGATCCGTGTGTGCATCGCCACCTGTTCGAGCCGCTCGTTAAAAATGCGCAAACAACGGCTGTCCCAGCGCTCCCAAACCTGTCGGCCGATCAGCTCCGGCGGCGCTTCGTAATAGGCTTTTCCCACCTCCACAAAGCTGTCGCGATGCACGCTCCGGCGCGCCTCTTGGTAACACGGAAAGAGCGAGGCCGAGAGCGGGCGCAGATGCGGGCGCTCCTCTTCAAAACAGGCGGCGACCTGTTTACGGGTCGTGCCGTGGATGCGTGGATTGGCCGCCGCCGTCGCCATGAGTCACCAGCTTGAGCTGGGTCAGGGCCTCCATCATCGACAACGATTCGGCCTCGAGTTCCTGCGCGGCAAAAACGGTCTCCTCGGAATGGTGGGCGCATTCAGTGGTGACATCGTTTAGCAAAGTGACGATGTGCTGGATTTCTTTCATCCCGAGGGCTTGTTCGTCTGAAATCGCAGCGATGCTGGTCAACAACGTCTCGAAATCCCCGGCGCTGCTGGTGAGTTGGCTGAAGCCATCCTGCACATGCTGGGATTGCTCGAGGATATCCCGGATTTTCGTGTCCAATAGCACCGACGCCTGGGTGCTTTTTTGACTGATCACAATCGACGCCTCGATCCGCTTGGCCGTCTCGCGCGACGCCTGGGTGCTGCGCTGGGCCAGGCTGCGGACTTCATCGGCCACCACCGCAAACCCCAGTCCGACTTCCCCCGCGCGAGCCGCTTCCACCGCAGCGTTCAAGGCCAGCAGATTGGTTTGGAAAGCGATGTCGTCGATGCTTTTTACGATCTTCGACGCTTCCGCCTGGCTTTGCTGCATCTCATCGACCGCCCCTTTCATCTCCTTGAAGGCCTCTTTGATATGAGCCAGACTCGCTATCATCTTCGCCAGCCCATCCTGCCCCCCAAGCGCGCTGCGTTTGGTCTCAATCGCGATCGCCTTGCCGCGCTTGGTTTTCTCCGTGCTGGTAAGCGACAGCTCCGTGACCGAATCGATCGCCGTATTGGCCTCTTCGGCCAGCGCCGCTTGCGAACTCGCTTCCCCAGACAACGAGTTACTTAAAGCCGCCACTTTTTCAATGGCTCCCAACGAGTGATCAATCGCCGCCTCCATCTCGCGCACCGCCGAGTCCACCGGCGCATGAATTTTCTTGAGGACCAACCGAACTAGGTAGCCCGAAAACAGGCACATGACGATCACGTTACCCAGGATAAAGAACGTCTGCTGATGGACCCGGGCATTCATCGCGTCCACCGAACGCGCGGCCTCGTCGTTGGCATTTTTCACAAAGGGCTCAACCAAAGCCTGCAGCGCCAGCGATCGCTGGTCGAAAGCGTGCATCCGCTTGTTGCCTTCGGCTGGGCCGCCATCGATGTAGCCATGCGCCATCTCGATGCCCTCGCTGTAATAGGAATCGAAGTTGGTTTTGATCTCGACTAGGTTCCGCGCCTCGCCGTCATCGCCGCCGGCTCGCGCATTCTCCAGCAACCGCTCGATGTTGGCGTGGAATTCCTTGGCATGTTCGGCCGCCTCGCCAAACCCATCATCCAGTCCATCCTGCGCGCGTGTGGCGCTAATATCGGTCAAAAACTGCTGCACCTGGATGATGTCGACATTCATCTCCCCGGCCAACAGTGTCCGTTCCATACTGCGCTGCACCAGGCGCGTCCCTTCGGCATGATGCGACTCATTATTGAGGGTAATCAGCGAGCCCGCCAGCGAGACGCCGATCAGAATTCCAATCGCTGCGATCAACTTAGCCCGCAGGCTTTTGGGAAAAGAAATTGCCATAAAGAAGTCGCGGCCAAATGTGGTCACTGACGGCTCATTAGCAGAATGAATGCCGATCCCGGGCTGATTGACCCGGCGCGCCGCGGCGGGAAACCGTCGGCCGTTGGCTTGGCGTGCCTGGCGATTTTTTTTGCGGCTACAAATCCCGCAGCGCCGCAGCGCGTGCGCCCACAAAGACCTTGTGAGGATGAGTTTGTCGCCGTTCATAGGTAAATATTCGGTGAAGCCATCGCCGGAAAAAAGTTGAGGCGGCACTCATTTTAAGCGGAACACACAACTCAGGGGCCGGTATGTATTCGCTCCGGATGCTTCAAATCAGGCCCCATTT
>JAYTYG010000438.1:0-4139 GCA_043742585.1 Spartobacteria bacterium | reverse complement strand
CTGCAAAGTAGCGTTGCTGGCGATGGACCGGGGCTATTGTCTGGAAGCTGCTCCGGGTTAGACTAGCCGTAAAGATGTGGGTAATTGAAAGGGTTGAGTCTGCGCCCCCCCCAGGTCATTTAGGCAAGCGGTTTCGAGTCGTTAATAATAATAGCGGCGGCCATTCTGATCGATCCAATATCGGCCGGTAGCATCGTTATAATAGGCTCGGCGCGGATAAACTGCCCGTGCCTTGTTGTAGGCAGGGGCATCAAGGGCTGATGGCTTATTCTGCTTATGTTGCTCAAACCAATTGGGCGAGGCGGCCTGGGCGACAGGTGCATCTGCTGGACGTTGCGGGGCGACGCCAAGCATTGCCGCTGCCTCACGCGCGAGTTCCAAAGGCCACTCCGGATTCGAAAGAGAAGCGGGGCTGGTCTTTTTCCGCTCGGCGTAGAGCTCCCGGAATGTGGTGTTAAATGTCGAATCCAACTTCCCCAAATCGGGATAAAGCTTGGTAGCCGCTTCGATGGCTTCGACCCCTGGGTGCGGCGGCGCAACAGGGGGCGTGGCGACAGGCGTGAGCTGCGCCCCTGGGGCAACCTGCGCTATGGCCGTGGGCCGTGCCCGGGCTGTGGAACGCGCTTCGGCGCTGGGGGGGGCTTCGGCGGCGGGCGGGGCGGGCGCTGCTGGCGGGGCGACTGCGGTCGGCGGTGGGGCCGCTGCCGGTGGCGTTGCAGCAGGGACAGGAGTGGGCTCTGAGTCTCTTGCTGGAGGCGAGCACGATGCCAGAATCAGTGTCGAGACCAGCGGAAAAATCAGATGCAAGTATTTCATTCTAGAAGACAAGAGTGGTTGGGCGTTTGATATGAGCTGAATATTCCGCAGTCGGCCACATTGAATTCGCCCGCAAAGCCTATCCGGGGAGGTGTCGTAAAGCCACAAAACGGATCACTCTTACGGCCAAAAGGGACGCTGCAGGAAATGCAAGCCGCAGATCACACAGAAGGCGCAGAAATTTAACGGGTTGCGGAGTTGCGTGGACATTCCTTCGCGGTGAGCACTTCAGGCTGTGACGAACAACAGATGGTGACGCCTGCGGAACCGTGCCTATTCTTTCAAGTTCGTTTTTGGGCTGGTTGTTGTGTTCAGCAGGAGGCGCATGTTGCGGTCAATGTAGTGGGTCGCAATCACTGCAATGAAGCACGGGTGCCTGTGGCATTTGGTCCCCTGCGGGTTGTGTGCCCCTGCGGCTCGGCGTTAAAGACAGAGTGTAGGGGGTGCGATTGCGGGGGATTTTCTGCGGGGAGAGTTTCTCCGCGATACATCCACCATTCAGGGATAGGCCGAATATATAGATATGAATATTCTACAATCCATAGAGGTCGCAGAATGCCAGAGTTTCAAATCGCCGAAAGAGGTGCGTATATTTCCGCGCGGGCGCCTTGAGCTTATCACGGTTGGGGGAGTGACGATTGGTCGGGCGACATTGGAGCCAGGCTGGCGCTGGTCCACGTCAGTGCAGCCCATAGCGCAAACCGAGAGCTGCGAATCGGTACATTTTCAATACCACGTCTCAGGCACCCTTCGCGTGCGTATGGATGATGGCACGGAGCTCGACTGTAAGGCGGGCGATGTTTCTCTATTGCCCTCAGGTCATGACGCTTGGGTCGTGGGCAATGAGCCGGTTGTGGTCGTGGATTTCCAAGGGATGACCGATTACGCAGAGCCGCAGTGAGCGGGGGTGTTAGGGGAGGTGTGGGAATTATGAGGAATGAAAGAAGTCTTCGGGCTTAACGGCAACTGGGGTCTCGGAGTCTGCATCATTCGTCCTTGATAATTCCTCACAGCTACCTTGGAAACCCGTCGATGGAGAGCAGCCAACCCCAGCGTGGGTTACGCCTGGGACCGACCTTGGGCGGACCCTCGTTGAGGTTCGCTGGAGTTTGGCCGTTTTTAAAAATGGCCAAACGCCAGTTACGCCGGAGGCGTATTAAGATAATAGCCGGTGGTGGAGGTTTTGCGACCCCATCGGTAAGAGCGCGCAAAATTGGCCGGGTGCCCCGGCAGCAAGGGGTAATGGCGCTTAGTTAAGCCGAGGCAATGGCATTTATCCCATCTCCTGAGAAAGACTGCGCAACCCGCTTCGGGGTTGAACCTTGTGTGGCATAGGTTCCCAGGGTAGCGCAAAGCCGCAACCCTGGGCTGGAGGGCGTAACGCCTTTGGCGTAGGGACAAAGTGTCTGTCCCTTTGTCTGTAGAATTTAACGCAAAGTCGCAGAGCCGCAGAGGAAAAAGGGGGGCGGAATGGGGGGACGTGGCGGTCCCGAATGGCATTTAGTTAAGGCTCGTCTCCGTGGGGGACAAAGTGTCTGTCCCCTGTCGCTGTGCCTCTGTCCCGGTCCTATCTGCTGGAGATTTGGTGCGGCTAGTTGGGGGGCAGCGCGCGTTGGTTTTCGCGGCGCAATTGCCACCAGAGATAGGTGCCGGCCAAGGCCAGGACGGCGACGGGCACCAAGCCGATTTGCAGTTCGCGGCCGACCCAGGGCAGGAGTTCGGCGTCGCGTTTGGTGAACTTGCTAAAGCCCATTTTCACAAAGACTAGGCCGGCGTGAAAGCCGATGCCCATCCACAGCGAGCCGGTGCGTAATGTGGTGTATCCCACCACCCAGCCCAGGGTGAAGATGGTGGTGAATCCGGCAAGCAAGGTGATCGGTTCGCCGAACGCTGAGAAAAGCTCGGGCACCAAGGCCAGTCCCGAAAACCAGCGCACGACTTCGGCGCCCGCCAGCGGGTCGAGGTCCGGGCCGGGGCGCAGGAAGTGAAGGATTGAAAAGATGGCGCTGACGGAAAGGAGGGAGGTGAAGGGGGGGAAGGATTTTCGGAGTAACCCGAAGATGGCGCCTCGGAAAAGGGCTTCTTCCAGGAGCGCGACGGCGATGGCGCCGAAGGCGAGTTTTGGGAGTTGAGCCCAGGGGAGTGTGGGCTTGAAGTGATAAAATCCCAGAGCCACATAGGCGCCGGCCATGGCTGCGACGGCGAGGGCGGCGACGCTAAAGCCGGTGAGCAGGTGTTGGCGCCAGCGTGGGTCGGGGGCTATGCCCAGCTCGCGAACTGACCCTATTTTCAACCAGCGGGCTGTGGGCCAGAGTAAGGCGAGGGCGGCGACGAGCACCGCGCGACGGAAATATTTGTCGAGCGCGGTTTCTCCGAGGAATTGAAACGCGCCTTTGCCAGCTAGGGCGTGGCCCGCCCAGTAAAGGGGCGGGGCAAGTAATGCGCCGATAAGTATGACGGCCACGAAATAGATGAGGATTTTGGCGAGGACTTTCAAAATAAGTTGGGTATTGTCGGCGAGCTTTTCAGCTTACCAGTCAAAATCGATGCGCAATTTACACGTTTGGAAGTCAAGAACCCCCGAAGGCGAGAAGCGCGAGGTGCGCGCAGAGAAGTTCGGCAAAAAATGGAGGATTCAGTCCAAGGCGGCGAGTGAGCCGATGTGGACTTATTACGATTCACCGCGCCTGGAGGATCTCCTGGATCTGCATGATGTGCTCTGGCGCAAGTATCAGCGGAAGCATCTGGCTTACGAGGACGTGGCGGCGATCGAACGACTCATCACCGATGCCGGTGGCGAGGTCCCGAAGTATGACTGAACGCGGGGGCTCCACGGAGCAGTGGATCTCGGCCGATAAGGCTCACGGCTGGCATCCTTTTACCCAGATGCAAGATTGGTGCGCGCCGGGTCATCAGCCGCTGGTTTTGGCGGCGGGCGCGGGTGCACTTTTGTGGGATAGCGCGGGCGGCGAGTATATCGATGGGAATTCGTCGATCTGGACGAATTTGCATGGGCATCGGCATCCGAGGATCGATGCGGCGATTCGCGCGCAGTTGGATCGGGTGGCGCATACTTCGTTCCTGGGATTTACGAATCCGCCCGCGGCGGAATTGGCGGCGGAGTTGGTGGGGCTCTGGCCGGAGGGGACGTTGACGCGGGTGTTTTTTTCCGATGACGGGTCGACGGCGATCGAGGTGGCGTTGAAGATGGCGATCCAATATTTTCAACTCTGCGGGGCGCCGGAACGCACGGGTTTTGTGGCGTTCGCGAAGGCGTATCACGGGGATACGATGGGGGCCTCGAGCCTGGGCGGGATCAATGC
>JAYTYG010000437.1:0-3544 GCA_043742585.1 Spartobacteria bacterium | reverse complement strand
CCTCGCGCACCTCGGCCGGATCCAGCCCGGCGACCATTTCATCGAAACCTCTGTCGGCGTGGTCAGCGCTAAGCTCCATGCCGACTATTCGGTTTCGCTCACCAATATACCCGCTTTTCGCAAAGCCAGGGCTCAGACGTTCGATGTCCCCAATTATGGCCCGGTCACAGGCGATGTGGCTTGGGGCGGCAACTGGTTTTTCCTCGTCGACGAGCACAGCCAAAATCTGGCGCTCGATAACGTGGAGGCCCTGACCCACTTTGCCTGGGCCGTCCGGCTCGCGGTCAATTCACAAGGCCACCCCGACGTCGACCACATCATCCTCTTCGGCCCCGCCCGCTCCGCCGACGCCGATTCCCAGAACTTCGTGCTCTGCCCCGGCAAGGCCTACGACCGCTCGCCCTGCGGCACCGGCACCAGCGCGCGACTGGCCTGTCTGGCCGCCGATGGAAAGCTGGCCGAAGGCGCGCCCCTGGTCCTGGAAAGCATCGTCGGAAGCCGCTTTGTGGGCCGGTATCAATGGGAGGACGCCACGCGCACCCGGATCATTCCGAACATCACCGGCACGGCCCATGTGACCGGACAAGGCGTGCTCTTCCTCAATCCCGAGGACCCCTTCTGTCACGGGATTTGCCGCTAAGCCCACACGAAACACCAAGCCACCATGAGTCAAACAACCTCCAGGAAAGTGGTCATCGCCGGCGCCGGCGTCATCGGTCTTTCCGCCGCCTATTATTGCGCCCGCGCGGGCCATCAAGTCACGCTCCTCGAACGCCAACCCAAGGTCCGGAACGGCTGTTCATTTGGCAACGCCGGCATGATCGTGCCCAGTCACTTCATCCCCATGGCCGCTCCCGGCATGGTCGCGCTCGGACTCAAATGGATGTGGAATCCCGAGTCCCCCTTTTACATCCAGCCGCGCCTGAGCTGGGATTTGCTGGAATGGGCCGCCAGGTTCTGGCAAGCCGCCACCCCGGAACGCGTGGCCAAAGCCGCCCCGGTATTGCGCGATCTCCATCTCTTTAGCCGCGGCTGCTTTGAGCAGTTAACCGAGTCCGGCCTGGATTTCGGGTTGGTAAAAAAGGGGCTGCTCATGCTCTGCAAAACCCAGCATGCGCTCGATGAAGAATCGCGCATGGCGCAAAAGGCCAATGATTTCGGGATCCCGGCGCAGGTGCTCGACGCAGCAGCCACCGCGGCGCTGGACCCCGGAATTACCATGGACGTGGAGGGGAGCGTCTACTTTCCAAAAGACTGTCACTTGGCGCCGGAACGTTACATCAGCACCCTGCAAGACGAACTGCAACGGCTCGGCGTCGATGTGCGATGGGAAACAAATGTTACCGGCGCGCGCTCAGACGCTGGCCGCCTTTTAGCCATGCAGACTGATTCCGGTGAAATCTCAGGCGACGAGTTTGTGCTTTGCGGCGGCGCATGGTCCCCCGAGCTCGCCCGCAAACTCCGGCTCCGACTCCCCATGCAGGCAGGCAAAGGTTACAGCCTGACTCTGAAGGAACCCCGGCAGTTGCCTTCCATTTGCGCCATCTTCACCGAGGCCCGCGTCGCCGTGACCCCGATGAACGGCACCTTGCGCGTCGGCGGCACGATGGAAATCACCGGGCTCAATGACAAAGTCGCGCCCCGCCGGGTCCGAGGCATCATTCGCGCGGTCCCGAAATATTATCCGGAGTTTTCCGAGTCGGACTTCGAGTCTGTGGAACCCTGGTTCGGGCAGCGGCCGTGCTCGCCGGACGGCTTGCCATATCTTGGCCGGACTGACACTTTGCAAAACGTCATCGTAGCCACAGGGCACGCCATGATGGGGCTGAGCATGGCTCCCGGCACGGGCCAGATCGTCGAAGATCTGGTTTCGGGCCGAGCCCCCAGCCGCGACATTTCATTATTATCTACAGACCGTTATCGTTTATGAATCTACTTGGTTTTTCTATCGTCGGGGGCTCGCGCCCAAGCGCCACGGCAGGCTTTGCCGATGCCATCAATCCCGCCTCGGGCGCCGCTCTGGCCCCACGCTTCTTCCACGCCAATAGCGCCGATGTGGCTGCCGCCTCGCAACTCGCCGCCGAGGCCTTTGTGGTTTTCGGGCAATCCACCGGCAAAACCCGCGCCGCTTTGCTGCGGAGGATCGCTGATTTGATTCAGGAAAACACGGAGACGTTGGTCGCCCGGGCCAATGCCGAAACCGGCCTGCCAGCGGGTCGGTTACAAGGAGAGATCGGTCGCACAACGGGGCAGCTACGCCTGTTTGCGTCCGTGGCGGAATCCGGTGAATGGGTGGACGCCCGCATTGATCACGCCGATCCCGCCCGCAAGCCGGTCCCAAAAACTGACGTCCGCTCGATGCTCAAACCTTTGGGCCCCGTGGCAGTGTTCAGTTCCAGCAATTTCCCGTTCGCGTTTTCCGTGGCAGGTGGCGATACGGCTTCGGCACTGGCAGCGGGCTGTCCAGTCATTGTCAAAGCGCACCAGGGCCATCTTGGCACCTCGGAAATGGTGGGCAATCTCGTCACTCAAGCGGTGAGTGAAGCCGGGCTGCCAGCGGGCGTGTTCTCGCTCCTTTTCGGCCCGGGCCGTGAGGTGGGCATCGCGCTTGTCAAAGATCCCCGTATCCAAGCCGTCGGCTTTACAGGATCCACCAGCGGCGGCCGTGCGCTGATGGACGCCGCGGCGGCGCGTCCTGAACCCATCGCGGTATATGCGGAAATGGGCAGCACCAACCCGGTGTTTATTCTCCCAGAAGCTTTGGCACAGCGCGCAGACGCCATCGCCACCGGGCTGCACGGCTCGGTGACGCTGGGCGTCGGCCAATTTTGCACCAATCCCGGAATGGTGTTTGTGGCGGAATCCCCTGCGCTGCCGGGGTTTTTAGAAAAGCTCACCGCCCTGTTCGCGCAGACCGCGCCCGGAGTCATGTTAACCCACGGGATATGCGCCCAATACCAGCAAACCACCGGGGCCGCCGCAAAAACGCCTGGGGTGACTTGCTTGACGCCTGCGGCCAGCCAAGAGGTAAATCCCGGCGCCCTCGGCACAGCGGCACTTTTCGTGACCGACCTGGAGACATTCGCCGCCCAACCCACGCTTCTGCATGAGATGTTCGGTCCAGCCACATTGGTGGTGCGCTGCAAGAACCAGGCTCAACTCGGAGACGCCATGGCGCTGCTCCCCGGGCAATTGACGGCCACGGTCCATGCCGCCGACGGAGAGCTGGCTGCCAGCGATCCATTACTGGCCGCACTCGCCGCTAAAGCCGGGCGCGTCGTCTTTAATGGCTTTCCCACCGGAGTCGAGGTCTGCCATTCCATGAATCACGGCGGCCCATATCCCGCCACGTCCGACGGCCGTTCCACGTCTGTCGGTAGCCGCGCCATCTTCAGGTTCGCCCGCCCGGTGTGTTTCCAGGATTTCCCGGATGCTTGTTTGCCCGCAGAACTGCAGGAAGCCAACCCACTGGGAATCCGGCGCCTGGTGGACGGCGTCTAAAAGAGCGCCAACGGCGCGCAACCATACCAGCCAGGGCCAAACG
>JAYTYG010000436.1:0-4929 GCA_043742585.1 Spartobacteria bacterium | reverse complement strand
CCAAAAACTCCTCGGCCTCCCCATGGAGTTTTTCGAGAAAATGCCCGCCGGCGTGATCTTTCGGCATCTGCAACAAACCGACCGGATCCGGCACTTCCTGACTGGCAGCCTGTTTCAGACGCTGTTGCAGACGTTCTCACTGCCGATGCTTATTGTCCTGCTGGTGAGTTACAGCGGCAAGCTGACGCTCGTCGTTATCGGGTTCACTGTCTGTATTGCCGCTTTGATCGGCATCATGGTGCCCATGTTTCGCGCCCGTTTGAACGAACTCTTCGGCGCAGAAGGCGCCCGGCAAGCGCACTCCATCGAAACCATTCACGGCATCCGGACCGTCAAATCCCTCTGCCTGGAGACGTCCAAGAAGGAAGCCTGGGAAACCAAAGTCGTGGCGTCCGTGCGCAAGAGCGGCGAGGTCGGCCACTTCGGCATCGTCGCAGCCGCCATGACCGGCTTTCTCGAAAAAGCCATGCAGATGAGCATTCTCTGCTTCGGCGCAGTCGAAGTCTTCAGCGGAAACCTCACCCTGGGCTCACTCATCGCCTTTAACATGCTCGCCGGCAGGGTCAGCGGCCCTCTTTTACAAATGGTCCGCCTCATCAACGAATATCAGGAAACGGCCATGTCCGTGCAGATGCTCGCCAGCGTGATGAACCATCCCCCGGAACGCGACCCCACCTTCCGCGGCACCAAGCCCACCGTCCTCGGGCGCCTCGATTTCGAGTCCGCCAGCTACCGCTATCCCGGTGCCGCGCACAACGCCTTGGAGCGCCTTACTTTCTGCGTCGAACCCGGCCAGATCATCGGCGTCGTCGGCCGCTCCGGTTCCGGCAAAACCACCTTGACCCGGCTGATGCAGGGCATCCAAATCCCCTCCGAGGGAATCATCAAGTTGGACGGCATCGACATCCGTCAAATCGATCTTACCCATCTCCGGCAGAATGTCGGGGTCGTCCTCCAGGACAGCTTCCTTTTCCGAGGCACCATCCGCGACAACATAGCGGCCTCAAACCCCAACGCCACCCCGCAGGAAGTCATTACCGCCGCTCGTCTCGCGGGCGCCGAGGAGTTCATCGACCAACTCCCCATGGCCTACAGCTCCATCCTCGAAGAAGGCGCCACCAACCTTTCCGGCGGCCAACGCCAGCGCATCGCCATTGCCAGAGCGCTCCTGCTGCAACCGAAGTTCCTCATCTTCGACGAGGCCACCAGCGCGCTGGATCCCGAAAGCGAAGGCATCATCCAGCGCAATCTGTCCGAAATCGCCAAAGGCAGAAGCATGATCATTGTCTCTCACCGCCTATCCTCGCTGGTGACTTCAGATGCCATTCTGGTACTGAACCAAGGCCGCATCGTAGATTTCGCGCCGCATGCCGAGTTGGTTAAACGTTGCGAAATCTATGCCGGCCTCTGGCATCAGCAGACCAAGAACATCACGGGCTAACGCCCAGATTCACCCCTCTCAGTCCGCCATGTTCCACCGCCCTCAGCAGACCGCGCGCATTTAAGGAAGGCCCGCTCAAGTGTCCATTTTTAAAGAAAAACAGAAGATTTTAGAAGAGGCTCTTTCGTTCCAGGGAGACCTTGTGCATCTGCTCGAAGAGCCCCTGCCCAAGGGCATCCGGAGCACAATGTATTACTGTGTCTCCCTGGTTTTGACCGCGCTCACTATCGCCTCGGTCTTTAAAGTCGATGTCGTCGTGCAGGGCGCCGGGAAACTCACCTACGACGGGCAGCCCATCGTGCTTCAAGCCTTCGAGCGCGCAGTGCTCCGCACCCTGCTCGTAAAGCCCGGCGACATGGTTAAAAAAGGGCAGGTCCTCGCCACCTTGGACCCCACCTTCAGCCAAGCTGATCTCACAGCTCTCGAATACCGCCAGAAAACCGTCAGCGCACAGGTCCAGCGAATGGAAGCTGAAGCCTACGGAAACGCTTATCATCCCGCGCCTGCCGATGGCCCGGACGCCGCGCTCCAGTCAGAAGTCTATATCCAGCGGACCACTGAATATAGATCCCGGCTCAAAGCTCATGATGAAGCCATTGAGGAGAATCAGGCGGGATTACTTAGGATCCAGAAAGAAAAGCAAGTTCTGGAACAACAGTTAGTCATCTCAACTTCAGTCGAGGAAATCCAAGGCAACTTACTCAAATCTAAAACCAGTTCCCCTCTCGAATTTCTCGGCGCAAAAAGCGCCCGACTCCATGCAGAACGCGAGTTTCACGACGCCTCCGACCGCTTGGTCGAGAAAGGGCATCAACTCCAAACTGTCACTGCGCAAAAAGACAGCTTTGTTCAGGAATGGCGCCGCAGCCTTCTTGAAGAATTATCGCGTCAACGTTCGGAGCAGAGGCAGGTTGAAGCAGGTCTCACAAAATCGTTACGGATCAAAAGCCTGGTGGACATCACCGCGCCGGAAGACGGCACAGTTCTCGATATAGCTAACCGCTCAGTCGGCTCAGTGATTCGTGATACCGAAGCTATCATCGTCCTAGCGCCTTCCGCCGCTCCGCTTTTGTGTGAAATCGAGTTGAGCTCCAGCACCCTTGGCGAAGTAGCTATCGGCGACCCGGTTTTGATCAAGGTCGATGCTTTTCCTTACCAACGTTTCGGTGGCCTCGAAGGCAAGATCCGCTCCATCAGTCACGAATCCCATGCCCCGGGCACTAGCCCCTTGGATCTCGAATCCGTCGTCAACAAACACTCCGTGACCGGCGGCTCCCACAGGGTCTCCATTGAGCTCACAACCGTGCGGTTGCCTCGATTGCCCGCCAATCGCTGTCTGTTCCCCGGGATGACCGCCGGCGGCGAAGTCTATGTCGGGAAACGGCGCCTGATCACTTATCTGCTAGATCCGCTGATCAAAGGATTGAGAGAAAGTTTCCGCGAGACTTAAAGTCCCCACGGCAAATCGCGATCCGTTTTCTGCGTGGAATTAATCTGCCGATTTGGCGCTCCCGCATGCTGCTTCAGTTATTGAGATGAATTATGTCTACCGCTGCACTTGATATCGACCAACTTACGGCCCAGGGCGTCCAGCTCCAAGCCACCGGAAACATCGATGGGGCGATTGCCGTCTATCGGCAAGTCCTGGAAGCCCAGCCCTCCCAGCCCGCCGTGCTGTATTCCATGGCGGCAATCTACCTCAACCACGGCCGGACCGTGGAGGGCTTGGACTTTGCCAAGCGCTGTCTCGCCGCAGCCTCACCGTCGCCCTTGGCTTGGTATATCCACGGAGTGGCACTGCGGGCCGCTCGTCGCTTCGACGAAGCGCTGCTTAACTTCGACCAGGCGCTCGCGCTCAACCCTAACTATGTCGAGGCCCTCATAGAAAAAGGCGCCATCTATTTCGAAAGTCAGGACCAGGCGCAGGCCCTCGTGCAATTCGATAAAGTATTGCTCATTGACCCCTCTCACGGAGTCGCGGCCAGCAATAAAGCCAGCCTCATTGCCGCCCTCCCAGCGCAAGCCGCCGCGTTCACTCCAGAGATCCTCCGCGCGTTGGCACTTCAAAACGCAGGCGAAATCGAGGCCGCGAAAGCTGTCTTTTTAGATGCGCTCGCCGCTGATAAACAGCATTTCGTCGCCTTATATTCACTCGCGGCGATTTCCCTCAACCAAGGCAAAATCGACGAGGGTCTCGACTACGGCCAAAGCTGTCTCAGCGCGAACCCCACGTCGGCCTTTGCCTGGTATATCTGCGGCTGCGCGCTCAAGGCCCACCGCCGCTTCGAGGAAGCCCTCAAACATCTCGATCGCGCCCTAGAGTTACAAGGCGACTACAAGGAAGTCTTTATCGAGAAGGGGATAATATATGGGGAGCTCAAGGAATACGTTCAGTCTGTAATCCAGTTCAATAACGTCCTGGGCGTCGATCCCGTGCACAAGCTGGCCCTGGTTAATCTCGCCACCTCGCTCACCATCATCAAACGGCACGACGAGGGGAGCCAGTTTTTCGCCCGTCTGCTCTCCATCGATCCCGATCACGAGTACGCAGTGGGCTCAATGACCCACGCCCGGCTGCACTGCTGCAATTGGACAGATTTTTACGCCAATCGCGAAGCTCTCATCGAGGGCGTGCGCAAAGGAAAACGCAGCTGTCGGCCGCTCGCTTTCCTCGCCATCTCAGATTCTCCTGAAGATCAGTTGATCTGCTCCCGCGTCTTCACCGAGCAGGCCTATGCGCTGCGCGATGAACAGTTCTGGACCGGTGAAAAATATAACCACGCCAAGATTCGTGTCGGCTATGTTTCTCCGGATCTGCGGGAACATCCAGTAGGCCATTTGATGGCTGGCGTTTTCGAGCATCACGACAAGGAGAAGTTCGAGATCTATTCCTTCTCTCTCGGCAACGACGACGGCAGTTCCCTGCGCAGCCGCTTCATGGCCGCCAGCGAAAAATTTATTCATGTCCGCGGCAAATCTTCGCGCGAAATCGCCGTGCTCATTCGCGCCTCGGAGATCGACGTGTTAGTCGATCTCGCAGGTCCCACCATGGATGCGCAGCCCGATATTTTCGCCTACCGCCCCGCGCCCATCCAAGTCGGTTACCTTGGCTATCCAGGCACCAGCGGCGCCTCCTATATCGACTACATTCTCGCCGATGAAACGGTGATTCCTGAAGCTAACCGGCAGTTTTATAGCGAGGAAGTGATCCCGCTCCCAGGCTGTTACCTGCCCACAGATTCAAAGCTCACCATCGCCACCGAGACGCCGACCCGCGCCGAGATGAACCTGCCCGCGGAGGGATTCGTCTTCTGCTCCTTCAATCACGATTATAAAATCAATCCAGATAACTTCGGCGCCTGGATGCGCATCTTGCTCCGAGTGGAAAACAGCGTCATGTGGTTGATGAAGCTCAACGACTCTGCCGAAGCTAATCTCAGGAAGGAAGCCGAGGCCCGTGGCGTCGACCCGGCCCGCCTCATTTTCGC
>JAYTYG010000435.1:0-4640 GCA_043742585.1 Spartobacteria bacterium | reverse complement strand
CCTGTGGCGAGGCTAAGGTTATTAGTGCCCAGCGCCACGCCCGTAAGGTTGATGTTGTCGAGACCGCTGCCGGTCTCCACCACAATGCTCCCTACGTTTCCGGGCGTTAAAATCGCTTTAGAAAAGCTCACATTTACCAAGTCGCCATCGAAATCGGTGTAGGTTGCTATCTTCGAGGAAACGAAAACAGCGGCGGGCGCGATGCGGCTTTCGAGGGCTTCGATTGTGGATGCTGTGTTCATAAGGATTACGGTCGTTTTTACACTTAACTAATAGTGAGAGCAAACGCAGAATGCCAAAGCAACAAGCAACAAGGAAAAAGGGGTCAGGAGGATATTCTTGACTCACAATCAAGAATATCTTCCCTGACCCCTTTTTCCAGCCAGTGATCCATGACGAAGTTGTCCAGTTCGGGAAATTGAGCGCGGCTCGGCTATCTCAGCGAACAACCGACATCCAATCATACCAACACAAAAAGCGAGGGTGTAAAACAACTCACTATTGCCTACCCCCAGCGATTGTTCAGTCAACTTTCTCCCGCAAGTTCCTCCGCCGGATAAGTCCAAATCTCACTCAACGTCGGGTGATAATGCGGCACTCGCGACAAGTCCCCCGCGGTCGCCCGGAAATGCATGGCCACAGTCACTTCATGGATCAGTTCCGACGCCTCAGGCCCGATCACCGCGCCGCCCAGGATCCGGCGGGAATCGCGCGCGCAGATGAGCTTCACAAAGCCCTCAGTCGCGCCGCGCACGATGGATTTACCGTGATCGATGAAGGGATAAGTGGCGCTCACAAAATCCAGCCCCTGGCTTAAAGCTTCGGTTTCCGTGAGTCCCACGGACGCCACTTCGGGCTGAGTAAAAACCGCGAAGAGCTTTAGCGCATAGTCCATGCGCTCCATCCCGGCGTCCTCGGAGCGCAGTAAGCGCGCCGCATTGCGGGCCGCCAATTCCGCCTGTTGCAGAGCCAGATGCACCACTTCATACGGGCCACAAACATCGCCTGCTGCAAAAATATGGGGCACGCTGGTCTGCTGAGTCGCCTCGGTTTCCACGGCAAACCCGCGCAAGCTTACCCCGGCCTGCTGCAAATCCAGCCCTTCCGAGGCGGGGCGGCGGCCCAACCCATAGATGATCTCCTCCGCCTCGACGGCACGCCGCACCCCATCCTGATCGAAGCTCACCCGTTTGAGGTTGCCAACCCTTTCAGCGCCCACCAGAGCCGTGCCGCAATACACATGCATCCCCTGCTTTTCCATGGCGGTCTGGAGCGCGTCCGCCACATCAGGATCCATCTCCTTGAGCAAATGCCGACCGCGCTGAATGACGGTCACCTCCGAACCCAGCCCCGAATAATAACTCGCAAACTCAAGCGCCACGGCGCCCCCTCCGAGCACAATCACCGACTTTGGGATATGCGCCGAGTCCAGCACCTCATCACTGTCCCAACAACCCACGGCATCGAGTCCTGGCAGCTCCACCAGGTTCAAGCGTGAGCCGGTGGCGATCAGGAACGAGCGCCCTTCGATTTGCCGCACTGAACCGTCGAGCATCGACACTTCCAGGCAATGCGAATTCAGGAAACGGGCGCGCCCGCGCAGGAACTCGAATTTGCCGGCCTCGAGCTGCTCGCGTCGATAATCGGCGAACTCGGCGATCAGCAGGCGTTTACGAGCCAGGATCGCCGGCCCATCGGCCCCGCGATACTCGGCACGCAACCCGAACTCGCCCGCCCGACGGATGATCTCCGCGCGATGCGCCGACTCCAGGAGCGCCTTACTGGGCATGCATCCGCGCAGGATACAAAGCCCGCCGACCTCTTTCCCTCCCTCGATCAGCACCGTGCGCAAACCCAGGCGCGCCGCAGTGGCAGCGCCCGCATAACCGGCGCTCCCGCCCCCGATAACCACGAAGTCATAATGCTCAATCATGGGCGGACTTCATTGGGGGAACTTGCTGTCGTCCACCGCAAAAAGTTTATAAAAATTATTAGCGAAAACGGGCACCAAAAATGGCGCGACACTATGTGGCTGTTCGTTCAATGAAGTCACCAACGGTCGTTCCTGCCCGGCAACCCCCGGAACTGCGGCCCCCCCCGGAACTGCGGCCCCCCCCAGAACTCCCGCCCCCCCCAGAACCCCCAGTAATTGGCGGGCAGCGTCCAGCGTCCGGGCATCTTCATCCGCCACCAACCAGCGCACACCGCGCGCGCGCAAAATGCCCACAGCTTCCGCCGGTGAATTGGCAAGATACACTCGCGCGGAATCCGCGATCCCGCTGAGGCTTTCATGGGAACTGCCCGTCACGCCGGGCTGCCCGGACCAATAAGCCAAAGGCGGCGCGAGCCACCAAGGCGCCAGAAAGGGCTTGGGCTCGGCACCCGGCGCCCGGCGCATATTTAACGCGATTTGACGGAGAAGCACCTTCTCCTGAGCTTGCTCGGTGCGCAGAGTCTGAGCTTCGTCGTCGGGAAAGAGTTGCGACTCCCACTCCTGAGCCATGGGCCAGAGCGAAACAAAAAGGGCCAGCCAGGCCCACCAGGTGCGCCCGATCCTGGCCAGTTGCCAAGGCAGACTCATCCCGAACGCCAAGGCCAGGAAATAACCCCAGCGCACCTGCCACGCGGTCAGCGCCGCCAGCAACACCAGCAAAGCGAGCATGGGCCAGGCGCGCCGATCATTGCGCGCCGCCCACCACAGCAAGACCGGGGTGATCAGGACCAGCCCGCCCAGCCAGCGCAAGATCAGCGGGAGCCCGGCATGAGCGAGCTCCCCGATGGTGCCGCTCCAGGCCGGGAAATATTTCAACACCGCCGGGTCCGGCACGTGAATCCGCCAACCCTCTATTAGCAAGGCGAGGCCAAGGAGCGCGCCGAAGCTCCCCAACCAAACCCAGCGCTCGGGCACAAACAACTTGCGCGGAGCCAAGACGAGCCAGCACAGCACCACCGCAACAAGGAGGATCGCCGGCTCATAAAGCGACACCCAAAGCGAACCGGCCCAAGCCAAGCCGCTCCCAAGCGCCCAGAACCGTGTGGCCTGAGCCGCCAGGCGACACTCCGCGCCCAGCGCCACCGCCAATCCCAGCAGCAGCAGGGACTGATGATCGGGCCGGCCCAACACCGTACCGTGAGTCAGGATGGGACTGAGTGCGAAAAAAAGCGGGGCCGTCCAGCCCCACGGCTGGCCCCTGGTCCAAAGGCCCAGAAACAGCACAGTCAGTATTCCCAGCAGAGGCGAGACCAGCGCCCCGGCCAGGTCCAGCTCCTGTCCCCGCAAAAGACTCACCCGGCCGGGATCCAACACCGCCAGCAACCCCTCCACGCCCGTCTTCAGTCCCACGATCATGTAATCCAGCGGCGCCGTGGCGTGCGAGTCCACCCCTTGCGGAAAGTTCTCAAAATCGTGATGCACAATGACCCGGCCGGGGTGCGCGGCCACGATTTGAGCGCGGGTCATGCGCGAGTAACAATCCCCGTCCGCAAAGTAGATCCGGCCCTCGAGAAAAACGTCATGCAAATTATGGCAGCGCACCACGCCCGTGAGCACCAAACAAAAGCAAATCCAGAGAGCCGTTTTCAAGATGCGCGACCTTTTCAAAGCCCGGAAATACTGTCCACCAACATCTTGTGGTCAGGGGCTGGATCGAGCCCAATTACTTGCGCAAACCCACCCGCCCACTGGGAAAAAAAGCGTTGTGGCGACTCTGAGGCCCCACTAAGGTTCACCCTCACTTTTCATATCTTTGTCTATGGCCGATCAGCCCGCCCCACCTCTCCCCGAAAACGCGACCGAACACACCAACCTGAACGAGATCAACGACGCCAAGTACGACGCGTCGAAAATCGACAAACTCGAAGGACTGGCCGGCGTTCGCCAGCGCCCGGGCATGTATATCGGGCCAACGGACGAGCGCGGCCTCCATCACTGCGTTTTTGAGGTGCTCGACAACTCCATCGACGAACATCTCGCCGGCCACTGCTCGCGCATCGACGTCCATATCCATGTCGATGGCTCCTGCTCGATCCGCGATAACGGCCGCGGCATTCCCGTCGACATCCATCCGAAGTTTAAAGTGCCCGCCATCGAGCTCGTGCTCACCAACCTCCATGCCGGCGGCAAGTTCGGGCAAGGCGCCTACAAATACTCCGGCGGCCTCCACGGCGTCGGCGCAAAATGCGTCAACGCGCTTTCGGACTGGTTCAAAGTCGAGGTGCAACGTGACGGCAACGTCTATCACATGGCGTTTGAACGCGGTGTCACCACCCAGACCCTGACCATCATCGGCCAGGTCAAAAACAAGGCCAGCACCGGGACCCTGATCACCTTTCAGCCTGACCCGACCATCTTCACCATCACCACCGAGTTCCAGTTCACTAAACTGGCCACCCGCCTCCGGGAACTCGCCTTCCTCAATCCGGGGCTGGAAATCAATCTGACCGATGAGCGGGCGACTCAGATCCGCCACGAGCAATATTTCTACAAGCTGGGGATTGAAGAATTCGTGCGGCAATTGGGCGAAAACAAAACCCTGCTCCATCCCAAGCCCATCATCATGGCGGGCCGGCGCAAGGTGAAATTCAAGAGCAAAGATCAGGTGGAGATCGAGGACGACATGATCGTGGACTGCGTCATGCAG
>JAYTYG010000434.1:0-6840 GCA_043742585.1 Spartobacteria bacterium | reverse complement strand
CAACGAACTCGCGCCCGGTAAGACGCTGGCTCCGGTCAAATACGGTAACACGTACCGGCTGGAGCTGAATAAAGAGCTGTTCGACGGTGTGCGGTTCGCCTGGATCAATGTGAAGGGGGCGACTGCGCCCTGGCATATCACGGGGCTGCGCGCGGTGTGTCAGATTAAGCCGGCAAATTATACAGGCAGTTTTAGGTGCAGCGATCCTATATTGACCAAAGCTTGGTATATGTCTGCCTATAGCGTGAAGGCATGTCTGGATAAAAGTTACTTCGGCACCGTTCTCTTGGATCGCGGCGATCGCATGTCCTGGACAGGCGATGCGCACGTGGCTCAGGCCGCAGCGCTGGCCGCTTTCGGTAATTTCGATTTCATTAAGCTGAATATCGACAACACTTCGGATCAGAGCAACGGCATCAGGAGTTATTCGCTATACTGGGTCCTCAGTCTCCTAGATTACTATCGCTATACTGGAGATGCAGCGACTCTTCAGCTATATATCGATAATGTTAGAGGTAAGCTCGATGATGCCTACTCTGTCTTCGGAAAAAATCCCAAGCTGAAATTCTATGGCTGGGATGAGCGCTTGAGCGCCGGATTCGAGATTTGGTTCAGGCCCTGCGCCGAAGCCCAGTCAGCCTATCAGATGCTGTCGGTGCGGGCATGGGAGGAGTTTGCAGCGACCATGGGACAGTTCGGCCGGAACGATCTTCGAGACAGATACCAAGCGTATGCCCGCGACTCGATTGCCGAGCTGCGCAAAAATGGCGAATGGTCAGCGGGGTTGGGACTGCACGCTGCGGCTGATGCCATCAATACAGGCATGCTGCGCGCGCCTGAAAAGGCAGCGCTGTTGGAGAAACACTTCATGGACCGCGTCACGCGCCTGTCGCTGTCGCCATTCAACCAATACTTCATCCTCCAGGCGATGGCGCGCATGGGCAAGTATGATGAATCATTGAGCTCCATCCGTGACATGTGGGGTGGGATGCTGAGCTATGGCGGGACTACTGCGATCGAGGTCTATCGGCCTTCATGGAATCAAGCCGTAGCGCCGAATGCTGCGGTGCCTAACTCTCAAAGCGGCTTGGTAAGTCTATGTCATCCCTGGGGCGCGGGAGTGGTGAAGTGGCTCAATGAAGAAGTGTTAGGCATCGCGCCCACGACGCCCGGGTTCAAAACTTACGCTGTGCTTCCTCATCCCGGTCGCACGCTGACACAGGTGTCAGGCGGGACGTTGACGCCGCTGGGTGAGATTCAGGCGAGCTTCGATCTAACGTCAGGCATTTGTCAGTTAACTGCGCCGGCGGGGACGCTCGGTCGCTTTGGAATTCCCAAGGCAGGAAAGACCATCGCATCCATCACTGTGAATGATAAAGCAGCCTGGGACGGCGCTGCCTATCATACTGTTACCGGGATTGCCGGAGCGGATCAGGACGCGGACTTTGTTTATTTCACGGGCGTGCAGCCGGGTAGCTATATGATGTCTGTGACCTATCATGGTGAGACGCCCGCCTTTGCTGAATCGCCGGTGATCTATGCGGCGCAATCGCTCAAGACCGACACCACCACCAGCGGGGATTGGGGCGGTGTGTATGGCAGGGAAGGGCATGTGCTCTGCAATTACCTGGGCAACGGGCAGGACGAAAAGGCGTTGCCGTCGTATGTGACATCGCTGAGCTATTACCGGGCATTTCCCAAGAGCGGCATCCCGGAACCCACGCTGTGGGCAGCGGAGACAGCGGATAGGCGCGCCTTGGCGCCCAACGCGGGCAACGATTCCGCGCGCAAGGCGGCCTGTTATTCCAACGATGATCAGACCATGACTATGACGGTCGGGGTCGAGGGCAAGCGGGCTTATCAGATCGCGCTCTATTTCGTGGATTGGGAGAAGAAGGGGGCGCGCCAAGTTGTCGAGATGTTCGATGCCACGACGTTGAACCTGATTGCGCCGGTGAGGATGGTGGACAGTTATTCCGGCGGAATCTATCTCGTCTATCAGTATGATCGCTCGGTGAAGTTTCGCTTCAATAAAGTGCGCGGAAGCCTGGTGACGCTCAGCGGAATCTTCTTCGATGCCGCCGCCGGCGCCGGGTCGAAGTGATTTAGATATAATGATTTAGATGGCGGTAGTGAGTGCGGTGGGGATTCGTGGCGTTGCAGGTCTATTGATTTAGCGCAGGGCTTGGCCTCGGAGCTTTTTGCTATCCGTTCCGGTTGGCGGGTGTTTGGCTTGTTTTCGGCGTTGCCCCGTCGTGGCAGCGAACTCCCGTCGCTTCTGCGTTAATCTGCGGATAAGCTCCCGTCGGCCTTTGCGGCCAAATCCTTTTCGGGATAGATCGCGGTCTCCGACGTCAATCCGGCAGCTAGGCACGCCGGGCAAAGTCGGAAGTCTGGATTCTCCACCTCCGCCTCCGGGCTGAGGATGAAGAGTTTGTGGCAGAAATCGTGGAGGCAATTGACGTAGCGGGCGGTGGGCCGGTCGGTATGAGTGCAGCGACTGATCTGGACGAGATCCTTCTGCACCTTGACCGTCATGCGCTTGTCGAAAACGAAACATTCGCCCAGCCAATGCTCGTTCCCGAACTGTTCCTGATAAGTCATGATCCCGCCGTGCAGTTGATGGACGTCCTTAAAACCTTTGCTCCGGAATAAAGCGGAGGCTTTTTCGCATCGGATCCCGCCGGTGCAATACATCAGCACCTTTTTCTCCTTCAGATGCTCCAGGGTGGCTAGGTAATCGGGCAAATCCCGGAACTGCTCGATGTCGCACACCACTGCGTTGGCGAACTTGCCAGCCGCAGCCTCGTAGTTGTTGCGCACGTCCACCAAAACGATGTCCGGATCTTCCTCAATGAGCTGCTTCCACTGGGCCGGGCTGAGGTGGTTGTCATGATCGGACGTGATCTCAGGGCCCGCCTTCAATGTCACAATCTCCGGCCGCACTTTTAGGATCAATTTGCCGAAGGTCGACGCATCGCCCGGGCTGCATTTGATCTCGATATCAGTGAACCGGCTGTCGGATTTGAGATCGGCCACGTAGGCGTCGATGCTCTCGCGGGGCCCGGCTAGAGTGCCGTTGATGCCCTCCGCGGCGATCAAATAACGGCCCTTCAAGCCGAGCTCCTTGCAAAGCGCGCGTTGACTGGCCGCAAACCCTTCCGGGTCGGCGATTGGGACGTATTTGTAAAAGAGGATGACCGGATAAACTTCCAACATGATGCCCTCAGCTCTTAACCTAGGACTGGTCCCAGATCAATCTGCGGTTCTGGGGTTCAATGTAGGGGAGTCAGGGGGGGGCCTGAGGGAGAGCGCCTGAGAGCGGCTGAAAGAAGGCTCATATTTATTGAATTAATCCTTGCGCATTCTCAGATGCTGACTACTTTGACTCTTGTTCTGGGGGGAACAGCGCGGGCGCTTCGTCATTCGACAGGCGCCCGCGCATTTTTTTGCCCATGCGCATCGAGTCCGCCACGTGCCCGGAAAGTCAGAGCCGGAGCGCACACAAAGGGCACAGAAAATCTCTGGGTTTGACTTATGGCGCGGTGATACTGGGTTATTCCTAGCGTAGAAGCTCAGTTGAAGCACGCATCGTGAGCGTAGCGCGCGAGTTCCACTGGCGTGCGCAGTCGAAGCGCCGAGTCTGCGAGGCGGCCCCAGCTTTGAGGGGCGACTGATACACCCGGTTGCAATGGCGACTTTGCCTGCGAGTTTTACAGGGCTTTTGCAGGGCCGGGTGACGCCGCGAAACTGAAATTCTACGGGGTCCTTCGACTGCGTCCGCTCGTGGAACTCGCGGACTACGCTCAGGATGACCGGTGAAAACGTTGAAGAGAGCCGCCGCTTTGAGCGGCTCACAATATCCAGCCTCTACGCCTTTTGGGCGGCGTGCCGGGCTTGGCGCTTTGGCGGGGAGCCCGTGGAGCCTGTGGAGCCCGTCGATTTCCCTCGGGCGACAGTTTGGGGCTCCAGAAACGCCAGGCGCTCACGGCGCACGCCGCCATGCCAATCGCGTTCCAGCGCCGCGACGACCTGGTCCCTGGGCAGTGCCAGCTCGCCGGTGAGAAAGGCGAAGAGATTCTCCGCCAACGCCACCAGCGCAATGGAATGCAACTTGCCCAGGCGCAGGGTCAGCCAATCGGTGAATCGCAAAAAGCACCAGAACGGGGACGCGCCCTCGGCCGCCCAAATCAGGGGCAGGGTCTCGCTGAAATGGCCGCTATTGCCCACCAGATCCCAGCCTCGGGCAAAGCGGCGTAACCGCTGCATCATTGGGAAATCGATGAGCTTGTTGCGCAGAATCTCATAGGGCGGCTGCGCCCCGTAAACCATCTCCCACTCCGCATCGTGCCGGATGATGGGGGTGCCTCGGAGCCGCTTCAAAATCCCCACCTGAATCTCCTGCGGTCCAAGCTCCAGCAGCCGGTCAAAGCCGCGACCGAAACTCGCCACATCTTCCCCCGGCAACCCCACGATCAGATCCGCGTGGATATGCACGCCGGTCTCCGCTCTTAAAAAGCGCAGGTTATCCTCCAGCTTCGGCAGATTCTGCCGGCGGCTGATATTGCGGGAGGTGGCCTCATCGAAAGTCTGAATGCCCACCTCAAACTGCAATCCGCCGGGCGGGAACTGGGCGATCAAGCTGCGGATCTGTTCCGGGAGCCGATCGGGCACCATCTCGAAATGCACAAAGAGCCCGTCGCGCCAGCGTTCCAGGAAGAACCCCAGGATGGCGCGAGTGGTATTGAGATTGAGATTAAAAGTGCGGTCCACGAACTTGAACTGCTTGGCGCCGCGTTCCAGCAATCGGTCCAAAGCCGCCAGAAATGGCTCCAGCGCCACGGCCCGCACAGGCACGTCCAGGGACGAAAGGCAAAACTCGCAGGTGAACGGGCATCCGCGCGAAGCCTCCACATAAAGGACGCGATGCGCCAAGTCATGGTCGCTATACAGCTCGTATGGCAGCGCCAGCGCATCCAGCGCGGGCAAGTCCGCCATCATGATCTTCGGCAGTTTGACCCGCTCCCCGGGCAGCCCGTCGATGTCCGCCATTAACACCCGGCACACTTCGGCAAATTTCAGGTCCGCTTCCCCGGCAATCACGTAATCGGCGAGGCGCACGATTTCCTGGCCGGCAATTTCATGGCTCACCTCGGGCCCGCCTAGGACCACGACGAGCTCCGGCCGCAACCTTTTCAGCAACCCGATGACCTCGGTTGTGAGGACCACGTTCCAGATGTAAACGCCGAACCCCACGATCTGCGGTTCGCGGGTCAGGATCGACTCGACGATCTCCAGGGCGCGTTGGTTGATGTCGAACTCCAGAATCGACGCCCGTGCTTGGAGCTCGCCCAAATTAGCCATCAAATAACGCAGCCCAAACGCCGCATGAATGTAGCGCGCGTTGAGAGTCGTAAGAAGAATGTCGGACATTGTGGTGGAGATCCACCTTGCGCCGAAGCGTGCGCCCGCGAAAGCGCAGACTCAACGCGAACCAAACAAAGTTTGGCAGACGGCCCGATTACTTTTTCGGCAGCTTCGGGGACTGGACGACAATGCGCTGGGTGACGTCGCCGCGGGTCGGCGCCAGGTTCAAAAGGCCGGGGTGCGCGTTCAGATAATCGTCGAGCAGACTCATGGCCTGCGGGGAGCTGATCAAATCTGCGAAATCCTCCAACTCATAGCGCTCGCTATGGTTGCGAAACTCTACATGCACCTTGCCCTTGGTCATGAGCTGGACCACGACCCCTTTGACGTAGGCGCTGGAGTACCCCATGCGAAGTAAAAATCCATCCAGCAGTTCGAGCAAAGTCGACGTCGAGTTTGTCTTTGTAGCGCTCCACCGGCCATCGTCCACGACGGCGCTTGTGACTTTTATGAGAACTAGATCTGGTGTTTTGGGGTAGGGGACTCGCATCGGCGATCTAAGGCTGCAATCGACTGCATTAGGGGGAATGCGGGACGGAAGCGCAGAGCGTGCCGCAGCGAGACGGTACCACCAATTTCAATTTTACGGTTCCCGGAAGTTTATTTCAGCCGCGCCACTCACGCGCCACTCACGCGCGTCGGCAATTCCCTCGGCCGGAGGCAGCCGAGTCGGGTTAGGAGGTTTTTTCCTGCCGGAAGTGACGTTTTACAAGCGACAGCGTTTCGGGGTTCCTGATGTGCTTCCGATACGCGGCCCAGAGGATCTGGTCCACCGTCTTTCGCTGCGTAGGTTGCTTTCGCGTTTCCGCTGATTCCGATTCGGGATTTGAGGTGAGTCGATTCACGATGCTTCCGGCAAAGCAGGAACTGTGACATGTACGTACTTTTCTGTAGTCATTTTCCTGTCCGTGATCGCTAAAACGGTGCCGGGAACAAAACCTCAGCCCGGAAATGAAAGCCGCAAAGAACACATAGATCACAGAGAACGAAGAATTTGAAGGGGTCGCTAAATTACCTGGCCCCCGTCCAGACAACTCAATGGAACAGGCCGTCTCTCCACACCTCTGTGGCTCGGCGACTTGCGTTACGTTTTTTTAACGCAGAGACGCGGAGGCGCAGAGGTGGGGAATTATGGGACTGCCGATCCGGTTGCGTTGTCTGGACGGGGCTGGTGCTTCTTAACGCGAGCTTTGTTGGGTAGCCGCAGCGGGCCCATAAGTCTCATGCCTCCCATGCCTCCCCTCAAATCACGCGTGACAGACCACCAGGTAATTTAGCGAACCCTTCAAACTCTTCGTTCTTTGTGTTCTATGCGTTCTATGCGTTCTATGCGTTCTATGCGTTCTATGCGTTCTATGCGGCTCCGCGCTGGAGCAGGGCGTCGCAAATTTGACGCACCAGCGCCGGGCCTTC
>JAYTYG010000433.1:0-3132 GCA_043742585.1 Spartobacteria bacterium | reverse complement strand
GCCTGCTCCTGCGCGTCGGCGTGGATCGCAAGCAGACTAGCCACGGCAATAAGGAGGGAGTGGGATTTACGCATTATAAAGAAAGCGGACAATAGGGGGTAATCTTAGGCTGCTATTATGAATTAGGAATTGTGAGGATTCGGAGAGGGGGCGCCTGCTCCTTTGCGGTAAATTCTCATGGGTTGAGCCGAATGCCCATGGACTGGGGACTGGGGACTTAACGCAGAGTCGCGGAGTCGCAGAGAAATAAAGGGGCGGGGGCATCGCAAATGGCCGCATTGACTTTGAGTTGGCTGTTTTTTGAAAGTCCCGGTCTTTTAGAGAGGCATGAATTGCGGCGCGTTAGACTGAGTGATTGGTGTGTTCGCGATGTTGTGTGATGTGTTTTTGGTGCTCGCGTTTAGCTTTGCTTTTACTCGGGGCTCTTGGTTTGTCCTTGGGATGCGCAAAACTAAAATTATTTGCACCTTGGGGCCTGTCACCGAGTCCGCTGAGCGTTTGCATGAGATGATCGCCGCCGGTGCGAGTATCTTCCGCCTTAACATGAGTCATGCGCCCCACGATTGGGTGCGGGTGATTGTGCCGCGGATCCGCGCGATTGCTAAAGAGTTGGATGTCATTGTGGGCATTTTAATGGATACGCAGGGGCCGGCGATCCGCACGGGGGATCTCAGCGCGAAGCTGGATCTGAAGCCGGGCGATATTTTTGAGTTCACCGTGCGTGGGGCGCTGAGCGAGGAGGAGTTTTCTGTCGACGTTAATTACGACGGGCTCATCGATGATATTTCGGTGGGCGACGTGGTGCTTGTGGACAACGGGGTCATCCACATGAAGGTGCTCGAAAAGTCCGGTAACCGGATTCGCTGTGAGCTGCTCACTGAGGGCGTGATGGGCTCTCGCCGACATATCAATCTGCCGGGGGTGAAGGTGAATCTGCCCCCGCTCACGGAGAAGGATATGCTCGATGTGGCGCTGGGCGCCGAGCTGGGGGTGGACTACGTGGCGTTGAGCTTTTGCCGGGAAGCGGGCGATATCGAGGTCTTGCGAAAGGTGCTGCACGAGCACGGAAGTCAGGCTCGGATTGTGGCGAAAATTGAGGATCAGCTCGCGGTGCGCAACCTCTCGGCCATCATTGATGCGACCGATGTCATCATGGTCGCGCGCGGGGATCTCGGGATTGAATGCCCGATGGAAGAGCTGCCGATCATCCAGCGGAAAATCGTCAAGCGCTGCCTCCAGAAGGGGCGTCCTGTGATCGTGGCGACGCACATGCTCGAGTCGATGATTCTAAATCCGGTCCCGACCCGGGCGGAAATCACGGACGTGGCCAATGCGGTGTTTGAGCAGGCCGACGCAGTGATGCTCAGCGGTGAAACGACGGTGGGCAAATATCCCGTGCAATGCGTGGCTGTGCTGGACCGGGTGGCCCGGCGGATCGAGCGCAGTGGCGGCGCGGGGTTTGCCGCACATGCGATTTTGGAAAATGACCGGCAGAAGACAGTGCGCTCGGCGGTTGTCCTGGCCAATTCCCTGCCACGGGCGAAAATAGTGATCTTCACCCGGCACGGGACGATGGCGGATTACGTGGCCAACATGCGCCCCACGCAGGCCCCGATCTTCGCATTTGCGCCGAGCTATGAGACCTGCCGCAAGATTTGTCTCAACTGGGGGACGTTTCCGTATTACCTGCCGTTTGATCCCAATCCGTTGCGCACGATCGGCGCCGCGCAGGCCTTGCTGGTGGAGCGAGGGCTGGTCGAGTCGGGGGATCATCTGGTGATCATTAGCGACCTGCTCGCGGGCGATGCGTTGTTTGACTCTGTTCAGTTGCGTGTTGTGCCCTAGCGCCGGCCGGGCGCTTCTTTGCTCTTGGCAGGAGCTGGTGGGAATTATGAAGGATGAATTCTGAAGTATGAAGGTTCGGCGAACGCGGGCGCACCCCGAGGCTTCTCTTCTTTCATCCTTCATAATCCCTAGTTCGCGCGCCTTTGGACCTGAGCTTGTAAAGAATCGGAGATGCGTCCGCCCCTGCCCGTTTGCCTTGACTCGGGAGGGGTTCCACGGCGAGGTCTGCGCGCTATGGGAACCTCTCGCGTCTTGATTTTTGTGGATGAAGCTAACGTGGTGGCTTCGGCCAGGACCACGAATCGTAACCTGGATTGGATCAAGCTCCGGGAGTTTCTCACCAACAAGGCTGCGGGCCGTGAGCTGATCGAGATGGTGGTGTATGCGGGGCTGCCGCCATCCATGCCGGAATGGCAGGCCGAGCGGGACCGGAAGAATAAGTTTTTACACTGGCTGCGCGCCCACGGTTTTCTGGTGGTGACCAAGGAGGGTGCCCCGGCCGAGGAGCGGCATTACAAGGCGAATGTGGATGTGCTGATGGCGATCGATGCGGTGGAGCTCTCGGTGGAGATGCGCCCCAATGTGGTGGTCCTGGTGACGGGGGATGCGGATTTTGCGCATCTCGCTTTGCAACTGAGGCGCCGGGGGATACGGGTCGAGGTGGCGGCTGCCGCGCAAGTCTTGGGGAGCGCGCTCAGGGGCTGCGCCAATGAGGTGATCGATTTGGTGCCCTTGTTTGAAACCTTTGAAGTGATGAAGGCGCGCGGGGAGTAGTGGGCCGGGCGTGTGGGCGCTGGCGCCGGGTTTGCGGGGCCGGGTTCGGGGCCGGATTTAGGGGCGGGTGAGAAGTTTTTCGTCCTGGGGGCTGGCCGCGTGCGGGGCGGAATCGCGTTGGTTAATAAATAGCAGCTCGCGTTTGATCACGGCTTGGACGCCTGGGGGTTTAAAGGCTTTTTTTGTGGCGATTGTCTCCAGACGTTTGCGGGCTTCGGCGAATAGTCCTAGGCGGCGCTCGAGTTCGCCGCAGAGAATCGCAGTGGTTTGAAGTTGGCCGTCGTCGCCTTTGAGCTGGGGCAGTGCCGCGCTGAAGTGTTTGAGCGCGCGCTCCAGGGATTGCCGGGTTTGTTCAGGCGGAGCGGTTTGCCAGGAGGCGGCCAGATAAGCGCCGCCGATGGATTGCGCGGGGACTTTGAGGAATTCGCTGATGAGGCCCAGGCAGAAGTAAGTGGTCTGGGTGGCGGCCAGGGACTGGTAGGCGTCTGAGAGGATGAACGCTTTGAGTTTCTC
>JAYTYG010000432.1:0-9433 GCA_043742585.1 Spartobacteria bacterium | reverse complement strand
GAGCTTAGTTAACTCTCAACTTTATGAACGTCAGGGCAATCGTTTTCCATCAGCACGGCGCGCCGGCGACCATGGCACATCTCGAGTCTGTGGAGCTGCCGCCACTTAATCCCGATCAGGTTTTGGTGCGAATGCTTTTTGCGCCGATTAATCCGGCCGATCTCAATGTGATTGAGGGGAGTTATGCCCGGAGGCCGTGTCTGCATGGGGGCGCGGTGCCCGGCGGGGAGGGTGTGGGCCGGATCGACGCGGTGGGGGCCGCAGTCACCGGGCTGCCTTTGGGGGCGCTGGTGCTCTTGCCGACCGGCGTCGGCACGTGGTCGGAGGCTTGCGTGGTGGCGGCCGATGAGGTGGTGCTGGTGCCTCGCGGGATTGCGCCGGAGCAGGCGTCGATGTTGCGAGTAAATCCCGCGACGGCTTTACGGATGCTCTCGGATTTTGTGGAGCTCAAGCCGGGGGATTGGCTGATTCAAAACGCGGCGAATTCGGGGGTGGGTCGGGCTGTGATCCAGATTGCCAGGCATCGCGGGTGGCGCACGATCAATGTGGTGCGCCGGGAGGAGCTCATTCCCGAGCTGCTGGCCATGGGCGCCGATCATGTGGTGCTGGAGGAGGAGGCCGGCCGGGAGCAGGTCAAGGCCATGACCGGTGGCGCTCCCATTGCCCTGGCTTTGAATGCTGTGGGCGGTGAGAGTGCGCTGCGTCTGGCCAATGTGCTGGAGGTCGGCGGCACGCTGGTGACTTACGGCGCCATGTCGCGCCAGCCTTTGCGGATCCCCAATGGGTTGCTGATTTTTCAAGACCTGTCCTGGCGAGGCTTTTGGATCACGCTCTGGTATGAACGCGCCAGTGCGGAGTCGCGCGCGGCGCTGTTTCGCGAGATTTTCGATTTGGCGCAAAAGGGTGTGATCCATTCTTTAATCGAAAAAATCTATCCACTGGCAGCGATCGAGGCGGCGCTCACGCGGGCGCTGCAGGGGCATCGCGCGGGGAAGATTCTGCTCGCGCCCTGAAGACCGCTGGCAGAGTGGGGCGCCCCGGTGTAGAGCACGGCTGAGCATGAATCTGTTATTGAAACTGTGTGAATGTAAGCGCGCCCGGCGTCGGCTGTTTTTCGGGGGGCTCCTGGTTGCTTTGCTGGGGTTATTGGGGCTTTCCGGGGTCCGGTTTTGGCGGGACTGGAATCAGCTCGGCCCGATAGCGCCGAGTGGCGGCGTTTATTTCCTGCGCCGGGTGGAGTTGGCGGTGCCGTCTTATCGCCAGAATGATCCGCGCTGGGGGCAGGAGTTGCTCGGGCCCACCGAGAACACGCTGGGCGCTGAGGGCTGCGCGGTTTCTTCGGCGGCGATGGTGCTGGGGTTTTACGGGATCGATACGGATCCGCAGCGGCTCAATGCTTTTTTGAACGCCCATGAGGGTTACACGCCGCAGGGCTGGATCTACTGGGAGGCGGCGGCCGAGTTTGCTCCGGGTCGGATCCGGCATGTGTATGAAGATGCGCCGTCGTATCGGTTGATCGATACCAATCTCGATCGTGGCAACCCGGTGATCGTGCGGTTGCGGTTTCCGAGCGGGGTCACGCATTTTGTGGTGATCGCGGGGAAATCCGGGTTTGATTATCTGACGCAGGATCCTGGCGCGGGAGCGGGTCGCGGGCTGTATCCGTTGCGCGAATTAGGCTGCCAGATCGAGGCGCTGCGGTTTTATGAGCGGAGGGATTGAGCGGGGGAGCGGGGAGGGAGGGCAACTGCTGTGGCTGTCCTTTGCGCGCTTTGCGTCGCTGCGTTATAAAAGGTCTATCACTTATGCATGCTCCTTGGGGCTCTGCTTCAGAGCTTTGCGGAACAGCCGAAGTGAGAGGGTTTCTATCAGCAGCCCGGCATAGATGAACCAGAACGGTTCAAAGACGAGTCGGAACCGGGGCTTGATGTTGGCGGTGAGGATGATGGTGAAGAAGAACGCCAGCAGGGTCAGTCCCCAGGCGACGTGGAAGGCTTGCAGGGGGCTGCGGCGCAGGCCGATGACGAGCAGGCCCAGCGCGCCGACAAGGAAGTAAAACGGCACACCTAGCCGCACGGAGAATGCGCCGGGCGCATCCGGCTTGGGGATGCGGAGGTCGGGGAATCGCCAATGATTTACCACGGCGAGCCAATTGGCTTGGAGGGCATTGAACCAGGGGATTTCTTGGAAATGACTGTCAACGAAGTGCTTGATGTCGGCCGCAGTCGACAGTTGTTCGCCGGTCAGGCCCCGGGAGAGATAGAGCGCCAGATCGACGTCGCCGGTGTAAGCCCAGTTTTGTTTTTCAAAGAGCCACTCGTTATCCAGTCGGCCGCTGGGGGCTTCGAGCGAGGTGAGTCGGAACTTGTGATACACGTGGGCCGGGAGGGCGGTGAGGTTGTGCAGGCAGGTTTCGCGGGCGAGCTTGATGCAGAACGCGTCGCCGGCTTGGCGGCGCTTGGATTTTTCGGAGGTGTTACCATGATCGATCAGGTATTTTTCGACCGCCTCGGCGACGAGTCGACGTTCGCGGACCTTGGGGAAATCGAGCGTCTGCGCCCAGCGGGTTTGGAGTTGGGTGCGGAGTTCGGCCACATAGGGATCGAATCCGGGAGCGGCTTTGAGAGAGGTGGGGGTCATTCTGGCCACCGAGGTGTAAAGGAGGAGGCCGGTCTGCGCGGTTTTAGTGAGGATGGCGGTGCCCAGAGCCAATGCGAGGAGCATAGCGAGGCGAGGCCAGGCCGGGCGCCAGTCCCGCCAATGCAGGAGCACGAGGAGGAAGAGGCCGAAGCCGAAGAGCAGTTTGCCTTCGGGACGGGCGCCCGCGACGAGGAAGAGTGAGCCGGCGAGAAAGCCGAGGCGGGCTTTGTTTTGGTCGAGCGCGTAGAGGGTTCCGGCGACGGCCACGAGCAGGGCGCAGAAGATGAAGATCGTCTCTGCCATGACGGTTTGTTCATACCAGAGCAGGAACGGATTGGCGGCTGTCAGCAGGGTGAGTGGAAGGATGTAAACCTTCCAATGTGTGAACCAGAGGCGGCTGAGCAGCCCGACCAGCAGCACCGCGCCGAGTCCCAAAAAATGCTGAAGGAGGGGGATGGCGATCAGTGCCGGGATGTGGAGCAGAAAGGGGACGGTGAATACGATCGGCGGCAGGAACGTTTTCTTCGGGTGCAGCGTGAGCCGATGGTTTTTGAGCACATGGAGCGGGGTCTCCATCATGTCCGGCGTGTCGTCGTGGAAGAACGCGTAGGGCATCTGCACGGTCAGCGTGGTGCGCAAGATCAGCCCGAGCATCAGTGCTGGCAGGCACCAGGTAAGAAATTCCCGAGTCCGCGGGTCGAGGAACAGGGCTTTGAGGGTGGCGAGGAGTCGAGTCAAGTTTTTGGGAGTTATGAAGGATGAATTATGAATGATGAAAGGAGAAGCGAGTGAAATTGCTTGGGAGGCGCGCGGAGCGGGGGGCGGGGGAATGGGAGGATGAAGCAAGCGAAGCCTTCGGATTCAACGGCACCTGGGTTCCCCGAATCTTCCTCATTCCTCAAAAGCTTTCGCCGCGAGCAAAGGAACGGAGATGCGCCCTGGTTGACAGGGCATCAAAGGGGTTGCTTGTGTTTTATTGCAAAACTGGAAGCATACGTAGATTACCCCCCCCTGATGAAGAACGCTCCTCTGATCGATACCGATGAAGCTTGCCGCGCTCAAGCTGCGGTCGGATCCGAATTGCCCGCAGACGCTGTGACGCGGGTGAAGTTTTGGGGGGTGCGCGGTTCCATACCGACCCCGGGCCAGAGCACTGTTTTTTACGGGGGTAACACTTCATGCATTGAGGTGCGCACTCAGGGCGAAATTATCATTCTCGATGCCGGCTCCGGGATCCGGCCCTTGGGCTTGGCTTTAAAAGCCGAGTTTGGCGGCGAGCCGATCAATCTTACGGTGCTGATCACGCACACCCATTGGGATCATATTCAGGGGTTTCCTTTCTTTCTCCCGGCTTATGAGTCCAAAAATCATATCCGCGTTTTGGGGTATGAGGGAGCGCGGGACGGTTTGCGCTCCACTTTATCGGGCCAGATGGAGAGCCCTTATTTTCCGATCGCACTGAATCAGATGCCGAGCAACATGGTGATCGAGGAGCTCAAGGATATGCGGTTTTCGATCGGGCCGGTGGCGGCGCAGGCGTGTTTTACGAATCATCCCGGGGTATGCGTCGGCTACCGGTTGGCGACTCCGGGCGGTTCGTTGGTTTACATGCCCGACAACGAGACGTTTTTGCGCAATGGGGTGCGCGCCAATGGGCAGGAGGAGCCATCGGCGTTGGAGTCGAATTTATTGGAGTTTGTGCGCGACGTGGATGTGCTGATTCTGGACACCCAATACGACACGCACGAATACGAGAAGCATGTGGGCTGGGGGCATGGCTGCGTGGATGAAGTGGTGCGTCTGGCGGTCGGCGCGAACGTCAAACATCTCTATCTTTTTCATCACGACCCGTTGCACGATGACGACTGTGTCACTCGAATGCTGGGGGATGCCCGGAAACTGGCGTTGAGGCTGGGCTCTGCGATCCGGATCGACGCGGCGATCGAAGGTCAGACCCTGGAGTTGTCCCCGCAGGAAGCGCTGTCGCGCGTCTGAGCTCGAGTTTGCAATTTTTTGCAGTGGCCGCGGGTTCAGAGGGTGCCAAGTCACCCGGAACCGGTCCCAGAGATTAGCTGGGGGAGTTTTCGATACGCCCTGAAAAACCGGGAGTCGAGCCTGAACGGCGTTTCCGCGAACGTTGCTCCAACCAGTGTGCACCAAGCTGCGACCGCCTCCGGGGTCGTATCGCGTTTATATTGGGGTCCGGGGGTATCGCAGACTCAACCTCCGGCTAATGGCTGGCATCCCTCCGGGATCTAAAAACGGCCAGTATCAGGCGCGGGGTGCTGCGGGTGCCGGGTTGCGACGGGAATGTCGTGGTAGCTTGAGTGCGGGTAAATCTTGAGGCGTCCATTGGGGGCGGTTTTTTTCTTGGGATTCACGGATTCCCCCTTCGCACCTGCTAAAGCGGGGCTATAATTGTTCTCCGCCATGGCCACCGACTCCTTTGTTCATCTTCATCTCCACACCGAATATTCGCTCCTCGACGGGGCGAATCGGGTGGGAGCCGTGCTTAAAAAAGCCAAGGAATTCGGGATGCCGGCCGTGGCCATGACCGATCACGGCAATCTGTTCGGGGCGATTGATTTTTTTCAGCAGGCGAAGAAATCCGGGATCAAACCCATCATCGGTTGCGAGGTGTATATGGCGCCGGGGAAGCACACGGATCGGACGGCGTCAAGCGGGCGGGACGCGGCGAGTCATTTCACGCTGCTTGCAAAGGATGAGCAGGGTTACAAAAACCTAGTAAAGCTCGTATCCACGGCGCACCTCGATGGGATGTATTATAAACCGCGGATTGATCGGGATTTGCTCTCTCAATTCGGAGCGGGTTTGATCGGGATGAGCGGCTGCCTCAAGGGCGAGGTGCCGCAGGCCATTGTGGCTGATAATTACGCCAAGGCGGTGGAGACCGCAGCGGTTTACCGGGATATATTGGGAGCGGAAAACTTTTTTCTGGAGATGCATGATCACGGGATCGAGGCGCAGCTTAAAGTCAATCGGGTGTTGCCGAGGATCGCGCAGGAACTGGGGTTGGGGTTGGTGGCGGCCAATGATGTGCATTTCCTGGAGCGCAAACATCACGACGCGCATGACGTGATGATCTGCATCGGGACCGGTGCAAATGTGGCGGATGAGCGGCGCATGAAATACACGCCCGAGCTGTATCTGAAATCGCCGGCGGAGATGCGGGAGATTTTCCGCGATCACCCGGAGGCCTGCGATAACACGCTGCTCATAGCCGAGCGTTGCAATCTGGAGATCGAGTTCGGGGTGCCGAAGTATCCGAATTATACGCCGCCTCCGGGGATGACGCAGAACGAGTATCTGCGGCAGATTTCCGAGGAGGGCGTGCAGCGGCGGTATCGCGAAACGGCCGGGTCCGAGGAGGTGCGTGCGCGGTTTGAGCGCGAGATCGATGTGCTGGAGAAGCAGGGTTTTGTGAATTATTTCCTGATCGTCTGGGATTTCATCAACTGGGCCAAGGAGCAGGGGATCCCGGTGGGGCCAGGGCGCGGCTCGGCGGCGGGTTCGCTGGTGGCGTATGTGATGGGGATCACGGACATTGATCCGCTAAAGTTTAAGCTGCTCTTTGAGCGGTTCCTGAATCCGGAGCGGGTGTCACCGCCGGATATCGACGTGGATTTTTGCCAGAATCGGCGCCCGGAGGTGATCAATTACGTGCGGCGGAAATACGGGGACCGGGCGGTGTCGCAGATCGTCACTTTCGGGACGATGGGCGCGAAATCGGTCGTGCGGGATGTGGGTCGTGTGTTGGGCTGGAGTTATGGGGATGCGGATCGGATCGCGAAGATGATTCCCAATGAGTTGGGGATCACGCTGGCGGGCTTGGATAAGAAGAACAAGGAGACGGGGGAAAAGGAGCATGTGCCGGGGGCGATCGATAAAAATCCGGAGCTCAAAAAGGCTGTGGACGAGGAGCCGGCGGTGCGCCAGATGTGGGAGTATGCGACGACGCTGGAAGGGCTGACGCGCGGGGTTGGGGTGCATGCGGCGGGGGTGGTGATCAGTGACCGGGATTTGTCGGAGTATATCCCGCTGACCCGGGCGAATGACGGATCGATCGTGAGCCAGTATTCGATGTCGCCGCTGACGGATCTGGGGATGTTGAAGATGGACTTTTTGGGGTTGAAAACTCTGACGGTGATCACGGACGCGGTGACCATGATTCATCGCAAGGAGCCCGGGTTTGATATCGCGACGATCCCGCTGACGGATCAGCCCACGTTTGATCTGCTGAATAAAGGGGAGTGTATCGCGGTGTTCCAGCTGGAGTCCGGTGGAATGATCAATGTCTGCAAGCAGTTTGATATCGCTGATATCGAAGATATTAACGCGATTCTGGCGCTGTATCGGCCGGGCCCGATGGATCTGATTCCTGATTATATCAAGCGCAAGAAGGGCCTGGCCAAGATCAAATACGCTCACCCGCTCATCGCCAAGGTGGCGTCTGATACTTACGGGATTTTTGTCTATCAGGAGCAGGTCATGGCGGCTGCTTCGGTCCTGGCCGGTTACTCCCTGGGGGGCGCGGATTTGCTGCGTCGCGCAATGGGTAAAAAGGACAAGGACAAGATGGCTTACGAGCGGGTGAAATTCGTGGATGGCTGCCGCGAGCTCAATGGGATCGAGGAGAAGAAGGCCAATGAGATTTTCGATTTGCTCGAGAAATTCGCCGGTTACGGGTTCAACCGTTCGCACTCGGCGGCTTACGCGTGGATCAGTTATCAAACGGCTTATCTGAAGGCTAATTATCCCGTGGAATTCATGGCTGCGGTGATGAGTAATGAGATCGCCAATACGGAGAAGATCAGCGTGTTTGTGGCGGAATGTCATCGGATGGGGATCAGTATTCTGGCGCCCGACGTGAACAAGAGTTGGCTGAAGTTCACGCCCGAGGAGATCAATGTGGCGGGCTTGGAGGCCGCCAAGGCCGCGCGCAAAAAGCCCGCAGCGGAGGGTGAGCCCGGCGATTTGGAGATTCTTTTGGAGGATGCTCCGCCTTGGGCCGAGGAGGGGGTGAGTTTTGAGGATCTGCCGTCCGGCGGCCCTGGGCCTGATGTTGAAGCCGAGGCGCTGCTGACGCCGAGCGGTGAGCGGATTTCACTGGGCTCGATCCGATACGGCTTGGCAGCGATCAAAAACGTGGGCGAAGGCGGGATGCAGGCCGCCATCGAGGAGCGCGACAAGGCGGGCGGGTTCAAGTCGCTCGAAGATTTCTGTGCCCGTGTGGATGGGAAGAAGACCAACAAGAAATCGGTCGAGTGCCTGGTCAAATGTGGCGCGTTCGATTGGACCGGGGATGAGCGTTCTCAGCTCTTTAGCGAGATCGATGCGGCGCTGGGGGCGGCCGCAAGTGCGCATAAGGACCGGGCGTCAGGGCAGGTGTCGCTCTTTGATATGTTTGAGGCGGCGCCCAAGCCGGTGAAGAAAGCGAACGCCGCGAGCGCGCCGGTTTGGAGCACAGCGGAGAAGCTGGCTTTTGAGAAGGAGTTGCTGGGGTTTTACGTGACGGGTCATCCGTTGGACGAATATCGCTCGCTGCTCGAAGGCGGGAAATTTATCGGGATCGGGAAGCTGCCGGAGCAGGAGGACAAGAGCACGGTGTCGATCGCTGGGGCTTTGGCGTCGGTGGAGAAGAAGTTCACCAAAAAAGACGGGAAGCCCTTTGCGATTGTGGTGATGGAGGATTTGACGGGCTCGATGGAGGTGATGATTTGGGGGGAGGCGTTCGGGAAATTCGGACAGCATCTGGAGTGCGGGACTGTGGTTTCGATCACGGGTCGGCTGGATAAACGAGAAGAGCCTCCGCGGCTGGTTGCCAACGAGGTTAAGCCGCTGAAAAAGCCTGAGCCTCGCGAGAAACCGATTGTTTTGAACTTCCAATGCGGCCAGGCCACGGAGGCGGATTTGGTGGCCGTGCGCGATATTCTTTGGCAGAGCCCGGGCAAGCGCCGGGTGGAATTGCGGTTTACCGGCGAGGGCCGCCAATGGGCGGGGCGTCAGGTGAAAATGATGGCCGGGGACGAGTTCCGGGTGGCTTGGACCGCGGAGCTGGAGAGCCGGCTTGGGCCTTGGCTAAAGCGCGGACTTTGATCCGGGGCTTGATTCCGAACACGATCTGACGCCAATTCAGCGCCCGCTTATGCAATTGACCACAGAACAGAAACAGGAAGTCGCAGTCTGGATCGAAGAAGGCGCCAATTTGGCCGAGGTCCAGAACCGGCTCGGAGAGAAATTTGACGTCCGGCTCACTTACATGGACACCCGCTTTTTGATCGACGATCTGAAGCTCACGTTCAAGGAGCCGGTGGTGCCTGTCGAGCCGCTCGCAGAGCCCGCAGCCGAGGCGGCGCCGCTCGGGGACGTCGCTCTGGAGCCTGTGCCGGCTGCTGAGCCTTCGCTTTTGGCCCCTGAATCGGGCGCTCCGACCAATGTGTCGGTGCGGGTGGACTCCATCACCCGGCCCGGAGCGCTGGTGAGTGGCGGGGTGGATTTTAGCGATGGTAAACACGCCGCGTGGTATCTGGATCAGACGGGACGTTTGGGCATGGTGCCTGATGAGCAGGGGTATCGGCCTCCAGCGGCTGATGTGGCGGAGTTTCAGCGGGCGCAGGAGCGGGAGCTGGCGAAGCTGGGGATTTAAGGGGGGCGGAGAGCGACGGGACGTCGCTAGCACGCCGGGCGCATCTCCGATCCTTTGCTCTTAGCGGCAGCAGAGAGAAATTATGAAGGATGAATTATGAAGTATGAAGAAAGAGACGCCTTCGGG
>JAYTYG010000431.1:0-5277 GCA_043742585.1 Spartobacteria bacterium | reverse complement strand
CGTCAATTGCAGGTATAGCGCTAATTTGTCTGCCCCCTATTTCCACCACAGCATTTTTAACGCAGAGGGGCGGATTCTCCGCGCCTCCGCACGTTTCAGAAGCCAGCCGCATCCAACGCCAGCGCCGCGTTGCCGATGATCCCAGCTTCGTTGCCCAACTCCGCAGGAACCACTCGCAGCTTCTCGTGGAAGACGGCCAGGGTCCGCTCCCGGATGGTGCGCCGGATTGGCTCAAATACCAGGTCGCCCGCTTTGGCGACGCCGCCCCCGATGACGATGGTGTCGGGGTTCAAGAGCCAGACCACGCTCGCCAAGGCCGAGCCGATCTCCACGCCAACCGCTTCCCAAAGCCCCAGCGCCACGGGATCGCCCGTCCGCGCCAAGCGCTCGAGATCCAGCGGGGTGCTTTCCTCGGCGGTCTTCGCGATGCCAGCCTGGCGATACAGCTCCACGGCTCGGGCCGCGATCTGGTTGTTGCCGACGTAACGCTCCAGCGCGCCGAAGTTTCCGTAAGGCCCCGGCAGCCCCTTGTAGTCGATGCTCATGTGGCCGGGCTCGCCCGCGCCGAGCTGCGCGCCGCGGTGGAGGCGGCCATCCAGGATCAGGCCACCGCCGACGCCCGTGCCGAGGGTGATGCAAACCACATGGCGGCCGTTGCGGGCGGCGCCGTATTTCCACTCGCCGTAAGCCATTGCGTTGGCGTCGTTTTCAATCGTGGACGGCAGCCCGGTGCGCTTGAAAAGCATGTCCCTGAGCGGGAATTCGGTCCAGCCCTGCACATTGGTGAGCTCATGCACAATGCCTGACACACTGTCGATGATGCCCGGCAGGCCCACGCCCAAGGCCTTCACCTCGGCGCCGGCGCGGAGTTCGTCCACCACCTTGAGCAGCGCCTCGAAGACCTCGTCGGCGTTCGCGTATTTCTGGGTGTGAATGACACTGCCATGCGCAAGAATCTGCCCGTTCGAAACGAGTCCCGATTTGATGGTGGTGCCGCCGAAGTCGATGCCGATTGCTGGGTGCATGGCCGCGGAGTGTGCCCAAACCCGCCGGGACGAAAAGAGCGAAAGCAAAGGAATCTCAATACTGGGATCGCGGCGGGCGTAAAATTCGGGTAGAGCTCGGAGCTGTTTTTAATGATCACCCTGGCCATAGATACCTCGACCTCGCGCGGCAGCATCGCGCTTTATTCTCATCAGGAACTGCTGCTCGAAGAGCGGTTCTCCGCCGAGCGCAGCCATACCGCTTTGCTTTTCGGCGCGCTGGAACGCGCCCGGGCCGGGGTGCGCAGCATCGATCAAGTCGCCATCGGCCTCGGCCCGGGCTCCTACGCCGGAGTGCGCATCGCCATCTCGGCGGCCATCGGGTTCGAGCTGGCGCTCGGGGCAGTCCTGCTCGGGCTGCCGTCCGTGGCCGCCTTGGAAACCGAGGTGCCCGAATACCTCACGATCGGCGACGCCCGCCGGGACGCGTTTTATTTCACCCATGTCCGCGCCGGGGAAAGTCTCCGGGGGCCGTTGCTGGCGAGCGAGCCGGAGCTGCGGCAGTTATTGGCGGAGAGCCCGGAGCTGCCGATTTTCTGCACTGAACCGCTGGCGCTGTTTCCGGAAGCGCAGGTGGCATTGCCCTCGGCCATTCGGCTGGGGCGGCTGGCTGCGGCGGGGGAGGGGATCGTGCAGCGCGGGGATCTGGAGCCGATTTACTTGCGGGAACCGTTCATCACCCAGCCAAAGGTGGTGGCTGCGGCGGGCCGCCGCTTTTCCCCATGAAAAACGCCGCGCTAGTTTTGTAGCGCGGCGCTTTACCGGAAAGCGACGGGGACGTCGCTGCCACGAGGGCTGCGGCCCCTAGCGTTACCGCAGGAACGCCTCGTGCAGGCCGCCATCGACCGTGATCACCTGGCCGGTCGTCTTGCTCAGGCGCTGGCTCACCAGCAGGAAGTAAGCTTCCGCTTGATCAGCTGGCGTTATCGGAGCTTTGGTTAATGTCCGGTCGGCGTAAAATTGCGCCAACTTGTTCACCAACGACTCCGTCTCCTCTTCGTCTGTGTATGGGATGTTGTATTTTGCCAGCGACCCGATCACCCGGTCCCGGGGGAACATGCCGCTGCCCTGCACCACGGTGGCCGGCGCCACGCCGTTGACGCGCACCAACGGCGCCAATTCAATGGCCAATTCGCGCACCAGATGATTGGCGGCCGCCTTGGACGTGTCATAAGCCAGCGACCCCTTCTTGGCCACAGCCGCATTGGCGCTGGTGGTGAGCACCAGATTGCCGCGGAGACCCTGTTCCTTCCAGGTCTTGTAAGCCTCATCAGCGACCAGATAACTGCCTGTTACGTTGATGTTGAATGTCAGCGCCCACTTGTCATCAGGAATGTGCCCCGTCGTGTCGCTCGGCACAAAAATGCCCGCAGTCACCGAGATCGAATCAAATCCGCCATACGCCAGCGCCACCTCGTCCAGCATCGCGCGGATGCTCGCTCGGTCCGTGATGTTTCCGCCGAGCCCGATCGCCGGGCCGCAGCCGCTGATCCCGCTGCCGGCGACGCCGATGCCGGCGCCGTATTTGTCGGTGATCTCCTTGGCAGTGGCTTCAGCCGCCGCCTTGTTGAGATCCACGGCCACGATGTGCGCGCCTTCTTTCACGAGCCGATGCGCGGTTTCCTTGCCAATACCGGAGCCGGCTCCGATGACGATGTGGATCTGGCGGGCCAACTCTTTTTCAGCGGGCATGCGCTTGAGTTTGGCTTCTTCGAGCAGCCAATACTCGATGTCGAAGGCTTCCTGCTGCGGCAAGGCGATGTATTCGTCGATGGCTTCCGCCCCGCGCATGACTTCGACTGCGCAATTGTAAAACTCCGCTGTCACCCGGCTCTCCGACTTGTCTTTGCCCCACGCCACCATGCCCAGGCCGGGAATCAGAATCACGGTCGGATTCGGATCGCGCATCGCGGGCGAGTTGGGATGTTTACAGGCGTTATAATAAGCCGCGTAGTCCTCGCGATATTTGCCCAGCGCTTCGGTCAGCAGTTTCTTGAGCAACGCGACATCGCCGCTGGCCGGATCCCAGCCCACATACAAGGGCTTGATCTTCGTGCGCAAAAAATGATCCGGGCAGCTCGTCCCAAGCTCCGCCAGGCGCGGCGCGTCCTGCGAGTTCACGAAGCGACGGATCGTTTCGTCATCCTGGATGGTGCCGATGAAGCGCGCCTTCTGACTGACCTGGCCGCGCAGCCATGGCAGGACCTGGGCGAAGATCGTGCGCCGTGCCCCTTCTTCCAGGGATAGATATTTCTGGCCGCCGAACACCGTGGCGTGCCCGCCTTTGGCCGCATACTTGGTCTCGATGAAGTTGGCCGCCTTTTCAATCAGCGTCAGCGTGAGCTCGTAGCATTCCTTTTCATCATTGGCCCAGTTGATGATCCCGTGCTGGCCCATGATGATCCCTTTGGCCTTGGGCTTTTCCTCGCAGATCTTTTGCATCGCCAGCCCGAGCTCGAACCCCGGCCGCAACCATGGGGTGTGCACCACTTCGTCGCCGTAAATCTCCTGGGTCAACGCCACCGAATTGCGCGAGGCCGCCAGCGAAATCGCCGCGTTCGGGTGCATGTGATCCACGTGCTTGAACGGAATAAAGGAATGCAGCGGCGTGTCGATCGACGACGCTCTCGGGTTCAGGTTGAACGTCGTGTGTGTATACATCCCCACCATCTTGTCTTCCGCTTCGCTCTTCGGCCCGCGCCCAGGCATCCCGGCATACAACGGCTGCAAATCCACCAACTTCTGCTGGTAGAGCGATGAGAAATTCTCCCGCAGCGACGTGCGCAAGTCGCCCCCGGATCCCTTCACCCACATCACTTCCACGTCCTGGCCCGTTAACGGATCTTTCTCGAGGATCTTCGCCGAGGTATTGCCGCCGCCGGTGTTGGTGATGCGCTGGTCGGCACCCAGGATGTTGGAGCGGTAAATCAAACGGCCCACGGGATCGAGCGCGGCGGCTGTGGCGTCGTCCCAGGAATAATTGACGTGTCGAAAGGAGGTCATAGAGGCTTAGGGATTATGATTAGGTTTTGACTGAATTCTGATTGAGTTCTGATCGGGAGCGGCGCAGACTGCAAGCGTGTTTTTCGTTGATTCCTGCCTTTTCACCGCGCTCCCCGCCCGGTTGCCTTCGTGGGTTCCTCCGCAGGAGCGGCGCTTGGGCCGATGAAGCGGCGGCAGCGGCAGCGCCTGATTTTGGACCTCCTGCAAACGGTGCCGGAGCTCAGTGTGGACGAGGCCTGTGAACGGTTGGGGGCATCGCCGGCGACGGTGCGTCGCGAGTTTGCGCAGTTGGCGGAAGAGAACAAGGTGGAGAAGACCTGGGGCGGCATCCGCACGCTGGGCGCGAAGTTGCAATTGGTGCGGCCGGCGTTTGCGGCGCGGCTGGCGGCGCAGGCCGGGGAGAAGAAGCTCATTGCGCGGGCGGCGGCGGAGCTGTTGGCGGAAGGGGACGTGGTGATGATCGACGGCGGGACGACGACGCTGCAGTTGGCGGAGTTCATCGCGTTAAAACGCATTCGCGTGATCACCAACTCGCTGGTGATCGCGCAGGCGCTGGATCAATACCGTGGCAATCAGCGCGGGGCGGAGATTCATCTGGCAGGCGGGATTTTGCAGCCTGAGAGCGACGTGATCGCAGGGCCGCAGGCGGAGGCTTATATGCAGCGATACCACGCCAACTGGGCGTTTATGGGGGCGGCCGGGGTGGATGACGGGTCTGTGACAAATTATAACGAAGCGGTATTAGTGAGCGAGAGGCTGATGATTGCCCAGAGCGCGCGCGTCGCCATCCTGGCCGATCACACCAAGCTGGGCCGGACTGCGATGTGTACGCTCTGCGCGGTGACTGCGGTTGATCATCTGCTTACGGGCCAGCATGAGAGTTCCGGCGCGCTGGTGCGTCGGCTCCGCCAAGTGGGGGTGCAGGTGAGCGAGATCGCCGGCAGCTTTTGAGCGCTGTGTTTAGCCGCAGAGAACACAGTGTTGAAATTATGAATTATGAAGGATGAGGGATGAATGACGAATGACGAATGATTTGGAGAACGCAGTTGCGGTTAAAATCCGAAGGCGCCTCTTTCATACTTCATCATTCATCCTTCATAATTCCGCCCAGCTGCTCCCCGGGCAATATTGAGCAGATTTAAACTCTGCCTTTCTTTGTGTTTTCTGTGTTCCCTGTGGCTTTCCTTTTTAAAACCGTATGCGACTTGATCAATGGTTATGGGCTGTGCGC
>JAYTYG010000430.1:0-14953 GCA_043742585.1 Spartobacteria bacterium | reverse complement strand
CGCGTATGCCGCAGCGGGCCAACCCTGGGCTGGAGGACGTAATCCCGTTGGGATATATGAGGACCTGCAATTACAGCGAAATTAGATGCGTAAGCCCTGGTGTTTAGCCGCACCCGCAAGCTAAACGCTTCTGCAACTCCCCCAATTTCTGCGTTCTATGCGGCTAAAGAGTTCCGGATTTAGGATAACGTCAAAATCTATATACTGCCATATTTCTCGCGACCCGCTACCCACTCGAAACAGCGAGGAACCTTTGAAAAGCTGCCCGCCAATCTAAGCGAAAGATAGATTCAATATATTAGATTGGCGGCACACCCTTTCCACATCTGTCCGTCCCCATCCTCCGCGTCTCTGCGCCGCCGCGTTAAAATCCCCCGCCCTCTGCGTTCAATCGCGCAAGCGAACCTTGACAACCACCTTCAAAACGTCCTCTGGCGAGAGCCCACAACGCAGCGGTCGCAAATGTGTATTTATTTGACCGAATCGCGCGCATTCCATAGGAAGGCCGTCGATGAAATACACACTGCAATTAATTCTTATCGGGATGCTAGCGGGTGCCACTGTGAACGCTGAGGACAAGCCCACCGCGCCAACCACCGCGCCGGTGCCGACTAGCTCGAAGCTCGTGGTGCTCAAAGCCGAATACGGCGATTTGCCAGACGGCACCAAGGAAGATGTGACAGTTAAGGTCAAAGCCATGATCAAAAACAACGCGCTAACTGTGGAAGCCACGAACGAAAACTTTGGCGATCCAGTGGAAGGCACAGGCAAGAAACTCAAAGTGGAATACTCCTTTGAGGGTGGTGCCAAGAACGTCAAGGAAGTCGACGAAAACGAGACTCTCACCATCTCGGATAAAGGCGAATAACGCCGCCCCACACAGCATTCGCCAAGGGCGCAGTTTGCAGGGCCGGTTTTCACGAAGCCTTTGAGCGATTAGACATCAGGCTGGGCGAGGTCCATCCTCGCCCAGCGCGGGCGCATTTCCGATTCCTTACAAGCTCAGCTCCAAAGGAGCCCTAATATGATGGATGAGTTATGAAAGAAGAGAGGGCGCGGGTTTAACTGCGCCTGCGTTCTCCGACCCTTCATAATTCATCCTTGATAATACCTCACAGGTTGCGCCCGAGATCGGCCTTTGGCGGAACCGCAGAGCGGCAAATGCCTGCACCAAGAGATAACGGCGACTCTTGTCTGGTGCTGCCGCAATTTGGCACGCAAACTCTGCGGCCCAATTCAATCCGCGCTTAACGACGGACGCCAATCCCGGCGCGTCGCGCAGCCGGCCAGCAGCCTTCAGAATTTCCGATGGCAATCAAAGCCACTATCTACAAAGCCAGCGTGCAACTCGCCGACATGGATCGCCAGGTCTATTGCGACCACAGCCGGACCATCGCCCGGCATCCCTCTGAGACCGACGAACGGCTCATGATCCGCATCCTGGCCTTCGCCTTAAACCTGCCCGCCAACGACGACCTCGGCACGCTCGAGTTCGCCAAAGACATGTGGGACCCAGACGAACCCGGGCTTTGGCAAAAGGATCTCACCGGACAGATCCAGCATTGGATCGATGTGGGGCAACCCGACGACAAACGCATCATGCGGGCGAGCGCGCGCACGGGCCGAGTCAGCGTCTACAGCTTCAGCGCAGCGGCCGGCACCTGGTGGAAAGGGATCGAGACAAAAATCACGCGCGCGCGGAACCTCACCGTATGGCAGGTGCCCGCCGCCCAGAGCCAGGCGCTCGCCACATTAGTCCAGCGCTCCATGGACCTGCAGGTTACGGTGCAAGACGGCGGGATCTGGGTCGGCGACGGCACCCAATCGATCGAAGTGGCGCCGCAACAGCTATACGCACCCCGAAACGGGGAAGGATGAAGGATGAATTATGAAGTATGACTTATGAAGTATGAGGATTCGGCGCACACATTCGCCGTTGATCCCGAAGGTCTCTTTCCCTCTTCATTCATAACTCATCCTTCATAATTCCAAGGCCTCTCCTATTCCGGGTCTTTGACGCAGCGAAACCCAATATGATTGGCCGCAGAGTCAGGCTCACCTTTCCCACGCGTCCCGACCATATACCGGGTGCAATATTGATCACTGCAAAGAAACGAGCCGCCGCGATGGACTCGCTTTGGGACGCCGGGTTCACTCGGATCAAAGCTGTCTGAGGGGCCCTGCGGGTTCTTAGCGACGCCGCCGGCTGCGGCAAGCGTCTGATAATAGTCGGGCCGATACCAATCGGCACACAGCTCCCAGGCATTCCCGGCGACATCATAGAGCCCATAACCGTTGGGCGGAAATTGCGCCACCGGCGCCAGCCCCGGGAACCCGTCCACCCCGGTGTCTTTATCTGGAAAATGGCCCTCGAAAATGTTGGCCATCCATTTCCCGCCCGGCTTGAAATCCGCGCCCCAGACGAACGGCTGAGAAGCCAAGCCACCGCGGGCGGCGAACTCCCATTCGGCCTCAGTGGGAATGCGCTTACCGGCCCATTTAGCGAAAGCCAATGCATCGGCATAAGCGATATGGACAACGGGGAATGTTTCCCGGCCCTGGATGTCACTTTTTGGGCCTTGAGGATGCTGCCAGTTTGTGCCGGCTTCATAGCGCCACCAGGCCAGAAAATCATTCAACGGCACCGGCGCACCAGGCGGCGTAAAAACAATTGAGCCCGCCACCAAATCCTGGGCGGGCACGCCGGGGAAATCCGCAGCGGAAGGCTTGCGCTCGGCCACGGTGACATAATGCGTGGCAACCACAAAGCGCTTGTATTGCTCATTAGTTACTTCTGTAACGTCCATCCAAAACCCATCCACCGCCACCTTATGAATCGGTCGGGCGTCATTCATGGATTCGTGGCCAGTGCCGTCGCAAACCATCTTAGTGGGATCCTCAGTGCCCATCAAAAACTCGCCCCCGGGAATCCACACCATGCCTTCGGGAGGTTTGTCGGCCGGGGTTGCGGCCGGGGTTGCAGCGGGATGCCACAAGGCGAGCGAAACGCAAAGCACGGCAGGAGGGAGGAAGAAGTTCATTATTGAATAAAGCACACTGGCGCTGACTCTCTTAATGCAGGCCATTTTGCGCAGCTACAAAATTCAGCCCCGAGCTAGGACGGCATTGCTCCCCGCTGTTTACCGGATACAGCCGAAGCAACCCAGCGGGGGCCGAGCGCCGATTAGAAGGAATGGGGGGGGGCACAGGATGAAGAAGGAACAAAAGAGAGAGACGCTGGGACCAGTGGGAAGCCGCGCGATTGTGATGCTGGCGTATGCGGCGAACATCGTCGTCATCGAGCATCGGAAAGCGGGGAGGATCGTGCTGATTCGACCCAGCGGCATCGCCTGGCTAAACGTTTGGTTCGTGAACCCACCGCCCACGTAGCCACAGAGTTTAACCGCAGAAAACCATGGCCACATAGGACACAGAGATCACAAAGATTTTTTGAATTTCTAATCTTTGCGCTCTTTGCAGCTCAATGAACACGAGTGGTCGGTCACGCGTGATTTGAGGGGACGAATGGGAAACATGGCAATTATGGTCCCGCTGCGGCTACCCAAGCTCGCGTGACAGACCACTAGCAGCCGACCAACCGACCACATAACTACGGCGAACACAAAGAACACAAAGATTTTTTGCATTTCTAATCTTTGTGATCTTTGCGTTCTTTGCGGCTAAAAACTCTGCGGTTAAACTCTGCGGTTCAAGCAGCCAGGGCGTGCCGGAGGGCGTCGACTGCGATAGGCTTCACCAGATGATGATTGAAGCCCGCCTCGGTGCTTCGGCGGATATCATCCTCACTGCCGTAACCGCTGACCGCCACTGCGTTAATCGCAGGAAATTGCGCCTTGATCGACCGGATCAGGTTCAGCCCGCTGCCGTCAGGTAAAGCCAGATCACTGACAATGGCCTGAAACAAGTTAGCGCCTTGGTTCCCGGCGGCTTTCGCGGCCTGGATGGCGGCCTCGCAAGTGCTCACAGCCTCCACATCATGCCCTTCCCGACTCAGCAGCCGGGTCAGGACAGCGCGGGTCTGGGCGTGATCTTCCACCAGCAAGATATGCAGATGCGCGGGGCCGTTGCCCGCTGCCCCAGCCGGTGGAGCCGCCGCGCTTTCCTGCGCTGTCACAACGGGCAGCCCAATCGTAAATGTCGCCCCCTGGCCAGCCCCGGCACTGGAGGCTGCGATATTGCCGCCATGCAGCTCCAGGATCGACTTGGCGATGCTCAGTCCCAGCCCCAGGCCCCCGAACCGGTGAATCCCGGCGACCGCGCCTTGCTCGAATGGAGTAAAGAGCGAGGGAATGCATTCAGGCGGGATCCCGATTCCGTTGTCGCGGATTTCGACCTGGAGCGTGAGGTCGTCGCTATTGAAAGTGCGCACCTCGATATTGCCGCCCTCTGGAGTAAACTTGACTGCGTTTTTTAGCACGTTCCAAAACACCTGCTGGATCCGGGTCGGGTCAGCCATTACATGGAAATGCCGGGCCTCGGCATGGACCGTAAGCGCGATTCTTTTCTGATAAATATCGTGATCGAGCGTGCGCAATGCACGGCTCAGGAGTTGTTGCACATCCACACGGACGGGCCGCAGCAGAAGTTTCCCATACTTGATTCTCGTCACATCCAACAAATCATCAATAAGCGCGGCTTCCAGCTCCACGTTTTGCCGAATGTCTTTAATCTGCGCCCGCAGTTCAGGGGCCAGTCGACAGTCCCCTTCCAGCGCGCTGACAATCAGCAGGACTGGGGTCAACGGCGTGCGCAGTTCGTGCGATAACGCCGCGATAAATTCGTCTTTGGCTCGGCTCGCCTGGTCGGCGAGCCGCTGGGATTCGCGCAGCGCACTCTCGCTATTTTTAAGCGCTGTGACGTCAGTGCGAATCGTCACGTATTGCACCGGCGCACCCGCCGCGTCGAGAAAAGGGACGATGGTGGTTTCGAGCCAGAACGGTGTCCCGTCTTTGGCCAGGCCCTTGATTTCACCTTTCCATACATCGCCGCGGGCGATGGTGGTCCAAAGCTCTTCAAAGAACTCCTTGGAATGTGTGCCCGAACTAATGAGCCGATGATCCTGCCCCAGCAATTCCGCCAGGGAATACTTGGAGACGGAGCAGAACTTATCGTTTGCATACGTAATAATGCCGTTGGGATCGGTGATGGCGACAATGGCATGTTCATCGACCGCCGCCTTGAGTTCGCTGAGATCCCGCAGCGTTTTCAGCAGTCGGACCTCGCCGGCCTGACGCACGGCGATTTGAGTTTGGAGCTGGCCGTTGATTTTCTCTAGGGACTCCTTGAGCTCGTGATAACGCACGGCGGTTTGCATCAATGCCTGATTCATCGCCGTCGCCTGCCAATGAAACTCCGAGCTCTGTTTAGCTCGAAACATGACGCCCTGCACATCCCCATCGCCCCCTTTAACCGGCCACAAAGACAGCAACCAATATAGCGGCGGCTGGGGCGCTCCAGATTGCGCTTCGGCGATGCCTGTCAAATACACCCGATCCAGCAAATCCGCGTAGGCGGCCCCAGCCGGCACTGCCTCGGCAAAGGGCCTGCCGATAATGGCCTCGTGACTTCTGCCGATCAGCGCGCAGAAAAGCGTATTTGTATAGCGTACAATATGCTGGCGGCCTTCGAGCCCCGCCATCGGCAGGAGCGAGTGCTCGACAAATTGGGCGCAGAGCGGCGGCAACCCTGCGGACTGGGATTTGGTGGATTCGCTCATCTAAATTCCATGGTTAGATTCAATCTGCACACGACGCTTAGGCAGGGCTTACGCATCTAAATTCCTCTGCAATAGCAGGTCCTCATATAGTCCAACGGGATTCGATATAGCCCAAAGGGATAACGCCCTCCAGCCCAGGGTTGGCCCGCCGCAGGCCTACCCTGGGACTGAGCCAGAGCCGATCGAACCGCAACGCGGTCCCGCCAAAGGCCGATCCCGGGCGCAACCCACGTTGGGGTTGAATTCTCTCCTTCGACGGCTCCCAGGGCAGCTCGTTCCTCGCAACCCTGGGCTGGAGGGCGTAACGCCTTTGGCGTAGATGCCTTTGCCACCAGCTTCTTATGCGAGGCTGTAAACTTTCCCATAGTCATTGTAGATGCGTAAGCCTTGGACCGGCAAAGTCGGCGGACTTTTCCTCCGCTTATAGTTTGAGGCGAAAACCATGCCTGTATCAGCATCATATATATATATATCACTGAAGCCCACCAACTCTGCGCGCACGCCTCCGGAATCTCAGCGCTTCTTTTCCGGCGGCGCCTCGAATCTTTGTTCAATTGATCGCACTGGCGTGCCTGTGCTCAGGCGCTCATAATCTGTCGACCCAGGATCTATAATCGAGATCCCTGTATCGTTAATAATATATTCCCGGAAATCCTTACTATGATTGCTTCCTCGCATCTTGATGATCGTCATTACTTTGCGCAACTGACCGCCAATCTCCACATATCGCATACGGATAATGTCATCAGTTAGAAATGAGACCGAATAGTGACTAAATGGGAATGTGGCGAATGAATCCTCTATCTCGACTGTGCTCAGGATAGTAATGCCGACGCCCGTCAGCCCGCCGATCATTCGGTATAGCGATTCCCGGAAATCGGCGCGAAAGGCAGGGGCCAACGCCATCTCAAAGCCCGTAATGGAATCGATCACCAGCCGCTTTGCGCCAATGGTTTTCACCGCTTCGATTATCTCCAGCATGCTCTCATCCACTGACAGATCCATGGGCCGGAAATAGACCACTCTCAGTTTCCCTTCTTTCTCCGGTTGCACAAAATCCCAGCCGAAGCTCCGTGCGCGCGCACAGTATTCTTCGGGGCGTTCTTCAAAAATAGCGATCACGCCTGGCTCACCTCGCTCCAGGCCCTCCTGAATGAATCGGCTGGCGATCACAGTTTTGCCGGTCCCCGAAGGGCCTGCGACCAGGATGCTATCGCCTTCGAGCGGCCCGCCGCCCATCATTTCATCGAGTTCATGGTTACCGACGGACAGTCGGCTACGGGTGCCGGGAGAGCTCTGGCGACCAGCCTGCCCGAGGGTGCGCGGGAATACATGGAGCCCATTGTTTGTAATACGGAAGGTATGCAGACCGGGGATGGACGCCCGACCGCGCAGCTTGACGATATGGAGTTTGCGCACGACCGAGTTGCGTTCCACATCTTGATAAAGCCAGATGATGCCATCGGCCACGGTGAACACCGCATTGGAGCGCACATCATCTTCGGAGTATTCGCCCACGAGGAAAGTGGTGGCCTGCCAGGTGGTGAGGGACAGAGCCAAGCGCTCTACAAAGGAGCGCATGCTGGGTTCCACACCGAAAACAGTCTCTCTCCGCAGCAATGCGCGGAAGGAATCGATAACGATGACCGAGGGGTTGGAGCGCTCGACCGCCTCGGTGATCTGGTTGAGAACTATATCCAAGTCCCGGTCGAGCACCATTTGGCTGAGATTAATGAACTGGATCCTGTTGTTCAGAGCATCCTGCTCAAAGAAGTCAAACTGCTGCTGATAACGCAGCATCTTTAACGCAGGTTCACCAAGAAGCGTGAAATACAGCGCCGGCCGCGCTGTGGTCGCGTTGGCGAACGCAATCTGATGCGCCAGCGTGGTTTTCCCACAGCCGGGGCTCCCAGCGATGATGTTGAACGAAAACTCCGGTAGCCCGCCCCCCATAATCTCGTCGAGGCCCACGACCCCGGTCGGGATTTGATTGATCTTAACTTTATCGTCCTTGCTCATGATTCGCCTCCGTCTTGCGCGCCGGCATCCACCTGCGGCCAAATTTCATGGAGGATGCTGTCGGTCAATCCGTCGCCTATAAATGTCACCAGCAAACCAATCAGCCGGGTGATGAGGATCTCCCCGCCTCGCGCCAACTCACCCGGGTCAATGGCCGGATCCAGCAAGTCGATTCCCTCCAAAGCGCCGGCCGCATTGATTTGCACGGAGTGCAGCCAAGGCACGTCCACCGCCGCCAGCGACTGCGCCCGAACGATCAGCGATCGGAACCCGTGAGGCCCGGCCATTGTCGACAATAGGCGGCGGAGTTTTTCGCAGACGCAAATGATTGCCGCGCGTTGGGCCGCAGCAGAAATCGGTGGAGACTCGCCATCGGGAATTTCGAATTGGAGAAGGCTTCTTGCACATTTGTGCTGCCCCAGCTCAGTGGCTATGTGCGTTTCCATTCTAAATGACATATCGCCGTTGCATCTGGCGCCACGCTCACCCCTACGGCTCTATGGGTGGATCAGGTGGGCCTCCGTCGCTGGCAGCTACCAAGTTAGCGCGGGAATAGGATCGTCCCTGAGCGGATATTAAGACTCACTGGCCGACTATGGATCGCACGATTGATGTCCCGAAAATTAACGCCGCCATTCGCGCCTTTGTGCAGGAGCGCGAATGGGAGCCCTTTCACACGCCCAAAAACCTCGCCATGGCGCTGGCGGCCGAGGCCGGCGAGCTCATGGAGCTGTTCCAATGGCTCACCGAAAACGAGTCGCGCCAGATCATGGCCGAGGAGAAAAGCGCGCAGCGCGTGAGGGAGGAATTGGCTGACATCTTTGTCTATCTGCTGCGGGTCGCCGATGTGCTCGAGGTCGACCTGCAATCCGCTGTGGAATCCAAGATGCGGCTCAACGCCGAGAAATATCCCGTGGCTCTATCCAAAGGGCACGCGCGGAAATACACGGAGCTTTAGGGGGAGTTATGAAGGATGAAGTATGAATTATGAGACCGAGGCGGGGGCGGACTTTTGTAACGCAGAGGCGCAGGCGAAATGCGAGGGGCCGGAAATAGCTGTTGCTCACGTGGCGGTCACTTGAGGCTGAATTTCAGCGGCCTCATTACAATCCCCTCATTACAAATCCCTCATTACAAATCCCTCATTACAAATCCCCCATTACAATCCCCCCTCTGCGGCCTGCGGCTCTGCGTTAAAACCTAAAGAGCAGGCACGTAATTCGTGCAGCAAGAGTCACCTCTAAGGAGAGATCGCAGAGATCGCAGAGATCGAAAATCCGGAGATCCTTTGTGTTCTCTGCGGCCATCCAACCCTGCGCGTCTCTAAGCTCCGGCCCAAATCCTGCTAACGCGAACGACCCGCCCGATCCACGCCTGTCTTTTCACCTCTTTTTCACTGTCGCGATCCACACTTGAAATGATTGAGCCAGCCGCCCCACACACGGTCGATGCCGAAGCCCAGCATCTCAGAGCCACCGTCTCAGCGTTACGGACCCGACTCGAACTCACGCAGTCCGAGCACGCGAGCGAACAGCAGAAGATCCGGGAGGGATTTCAAGCCGAACTCACGGACCTCAAGGAAGCCATCCTTGTCTTGCGGCGCGCGTTGGAAGCGGCGCGCAATGAGAACGCCGACGCCGTGCGCATCTGCGCTGCGAATTCGGCGGAGGAAATCGCCATGCTTAAAGACTCGGCGCGCGCGCTTCGCGAGCTCAATCAAACCGAGCGCGCGGGCCATCGCCAGGAGCAGGAAGAGCGCGAGTCGAAAGCGCGCATGGACCTCCAAATGATGGCGGGCAGCACGCAGGCGCTGCGCACAGAGCTTGAGGCGGCGGAAGACCGCGTGCATCAAAGCGCGCAAACCGCCACCGCCGCCGCCGAGGCCCAAATCCATCAGCTCCAGCGCTCGGTCACCTCCATGCGCGAACAGCTCGACGCCGCCAAAGCCCAACGCGAGCACCTACTCCAGGACCACGCCCGTGGGACCCGGGATGAAATCACACATTTACACGAAACCATCCGGCAGCTCCGACTCCGGACAGAAGAAAACCATGACGCCAAGCACTGAGTCGAATACCACCGAACCGAGCGCCGCACTCCCAAGCGCCGAGCACGTCGCCGAGCCGGTCGCAGAAACCAGCCCCGCCCCGAAACCGGCCCGGGCGCCGAAACGCAGCCGAGGCGTGCCTGCGGTGGATTATCAGCGCAGATTTGAGATCCTATTCAACACCACCCGGCTGGTCTCCGGCACCGATTCCCTGGATGAAATGCTGGCGTCGCTCGTGGAGCTCACATCCAAAGAACTGCGTTGCGAGCGCTCCAGCTTCCTGCTCAACGACCCCGAAGCCGGCGAACTCTTTTCCCGCGCCGCCCAAGGCATCCCCAGGCGCGAACTGCGCTTTCCGAACACCGAAGGCATCGCCGGCACAGTCTTCCACAGCGGCTCCTGCACCATCGTCAGCGACGCCTACGCCGATCCGCGCTTCAACAAAACCATCGATCAGGAAACCGGGTTCGTCACCAAAAACCTCCTCTGCGTCCCCCTGCGCACGGTCAAAGGCGAGATCGTCGGCGTCGCCCAATGCCTCAACAAAATCGACGGCCACTTTACCGAGGAAGATCAAAACCTGCTCCAGGAAATCGGCGTCCCGGCCGTCCCGGCGCTGGTCGGCTCCCAGTTCGCGGAACGCATGTCGCGGGTCCGGGCCCAGGAGATGGACTTTCTGAATATCGTGGCGGACATCACCTCCGAGCTCGACCTCGGCGCCCTGCTCCAGCGGGTCATGGGCGAAGCCACCCGCATGCTCAACGCCGAGCGCTCCACTCTTTTCCTCCACGACGACGAATCCGCCACGCTCTTCTCCCGGGTCGCCCAAGGCGCCAAACTCGGCGAGATCCGACTCCCCAACCACGCAGGCATTGCAGGCGCCGTGTTCACGACCGGCAAAACCATCAACATCCCGCACGCCTACGCCGATCTGCGGTTCAACCCGAGCTTCGACCGACAAACGGGGTTTTTCACGCGCTCAATTTTGTGCACGCCCGTTGTAAACAAACAGGGTAAAACAATCGGCGTGACCCAGGTCCTCAACAAGCGCTCCGGCCCCTTCTCCCATGAAGACGAGTCCCGGCTCAAAGCGTTTACGGGCCAGGTGGCGATAGCGCTTGAGAACGCGAAGCTCTTCGAAGACGTGCAGAAGATTAAAAACTACAATGAAGGCATGCTGCAGAGCATGTCGAACGGCGTTATAACACTCGATGAAGTCGGCAAGATCGTCACCTGCAACGCTTCGGGCTGCCGCATCATGCAGCTCCCGCCCGCCGAGATCATCGGCCGCAGCGCCACGGACCTTTTCACGGGCAAAAACCTATGGGTCCTCGAACGTGTGGCCCACGTCAAAACGGCCCAGCAGGTCGACGTATCCATGGACGCTGAGCTCGATTTTACCGGCACCATCGTGTCCGCCAACTTGAGCGTGCTCCCGCTCAAAGCCGGCGACGACATGCGCCTGGGCACGATGCTCATGATCGAGGATATCTCCACGGAAAAACGCGTCAAAGCCACCATGTCGCGTTACATGGATCCTGCCATCGCCGCACAAATGCTGGAAAGCGGCGGCAGCGACTTGCTGGGCGGCGCCAGCACGCGCGCCACGGTACTTTTTTCGGATATCCGGGGCTTCACCACATTGACCGAGGAACTCGGCGCACAAGGCACGGTGGCATTCCTCAACGAATATTTCACGATCATGGTGGAATGCATCAATCAGGAAGGCGGCATGTTGGATAAATTTATCGGCGACGCCATCATGGCTGCCTTCGGTCTGCCCATCGGCCACGAGGACGACGAGGACCGGGCCGTGCGCGCCGCCATCGCCATGATCCGCGGCTGCCGCCGTTACAGCGAGGAACGCGTCCGGCGCGGCCAACGCCCCATCGCCATGGGTATCGGCCTGAATACAGACATGGTGGTATCCGGCAACATCGGTTCAGCCCGGCGCATGGATTACACGCTCATCGGCGACGGAGTGAACCTGGCATCCCGGCTGGAAAGCGCGTGTAAAGCTTACGCGGCGGAGATCCTGATTAGCGACAGCACGTATCGCCGCCTGCGAGGGACTTACCGGGCTCGTGAGATCGACCGTGTGGTGGTGAAGGGCAAGACCGAACCGGTCTCAGTCTATGAAGTGTTGGAATATCACGACGACGAAACATTCCCCAACATGATGGATGTGCTGGGCCATTTCGCCGAAGGCCTCCGCAGATATCGCAACGCGGAGTTCAAGGAAGCCATCGATCAATTCCAAAAGGGTCTGGAGAAAAACCCCAAGGATCGGCTCTCGGAAATCTATATCGCCCGCTGTGAGTATCTCATCGCGCACCCGCCCGAAGGCGAGTGGACCGGGGTCTGGGTGATGAAAGAGAAATAGGAGCCGCCGCTTTACACGCCTAAGCTCCTGTGGGCCATTTACGAGAATTGGCCGAACTCCAGTTACGCCGGAGGCGTACCAAGATAATAGCCGGCGGTGGAGGCTTTGCGACCCCACCGGTAAGAGCGCGCAAAATTGGCCGTGCGCCCCGGCAGGGGCGCGGCAAAGCACGCACTATGAGGACCGCTTTCTGGACTGAATGCCGGCTTCCTGCACACCTCCGGCGTGCCATCCGTATTTCCTCGGCTGATCAGGTGGGGTCGCAAAGCCTCCACCACCGTATATTTCTTTAAACGCCTCCGGCGTAAAGCGCAGGGTAACCTTCAGGTCGCGGCGTCCCGCAGCTTTGTTGTGGGTGGCCATTTCTCCAACTGTGGAGGGGCGCAACATCTGAGGAATTATGAAGGATGAATAAAGAGAAACTTCGGGCGTAACGACACCTGCGGTCTCCGAATCTTCATACCTCATACCTCATCCTTCATAATTCCTCACAGGTGGCGCGTGCCTGTGCCTTCGAAACATTCTGGCATTCCCGTTTCCAGCCTTTGCCCGACGCGCCCATCCACGCGCACCCGGATAGCGCGCGCCCCGGCAACATGCGATGAAGGCCCTATTCCGCCGGGCTCCAGAAATGCGGCGGCGGTGAAATCTCCAACTCGCTGTCGGCATCGAAATGAAACTTCTTCTAAAACTTCTCTACACCTTGCGTATCCACCGGCCCGATCGGCATGACCGAATGCTTTGCCGCTACCTGATACACTTCAATTCGAAGAAAACAGTGATTCACCGCCGATAATAGCGAGGCCGCCGCAGAAACAGAAAAAGCACAGGTCATCTTGAGCTTTTCGACGCGCGTGCGCGTTGGACACTCAGGATGACTTGTGCTTTTTCCTATTACTTACACCCAGCTATCTCTGCATTACGGCCGATAAGTCCGCACCCGACCCGAGACAGGATCGAGCATGATGGTGACATAGTTATTGCCCGGCCGAGTGGCTGTCTCCACTTCATTGTCGGACCTGATTGTGATGAACCATTTATCTTTAGCGGTCGTGCCGCCGGGGGCCAAGTCCGTGCCGCCGGTGGGCGCAAAGCGAATCACCTGATAATACACATCCGTCTCGCTTGGAGACAGGTCTTCCTTCTGAGCCAGCGCCGCATCCTTATAGTCCCTGGAGGGGCTCACGGTGGCATCGGGGTAGATCAGCGTCGAAAACTGCTGGCTCTCGCTGAACACCATGCGGGCCGGCAACTGCTGCATCGGCTGCAAGACAAATGCGTTCGTCCCAGCTTCGTCTTTCACCATTGTGCGGAAGGAGCGGAACCGTTCCGGATTGGAAACAGCATTGAGCGCCCGCGAGGGATCTTCGAGGCGCTTATAGATACGCACCTCGACCACGCGGTTCTGGGAGATGGCTGCCTGCCGGGCTGAGGCCAGTTGATCCAGGAGGGCGCTGCCGGCGTTGCTCAATGCCTGAGATTTGCCCACGGTATTGAAGGCGGGCAGAACTAACCCGGCGACGATCCCCATGATCGCCATTACGAAGAGGAGTTCCACGAGGGAGAATGCGCGTTGTTTCATGCGATAAACTGTTTGCGGCTAATGATTCGCGCCTAATTATTCACTCCACTTCGCTTGCAGAATACTGACCTCGGTGCTGAAGATGCGATACGTGAGCTTTAATGAAATGAGCTTGGCTTCAAGCGTCGCCAAATCCGCTTTGTATTGAGCTTTTTCCTCCGCCGGCGTTGGACTTGAGACTGCGGAAGGTTTTGTGAACAGACCGGTAGCTCCGGTTGTGAGGCCCAGTAGATCCGTGGCAACACTCATTGTCTGCGGCGTGGCGCCCATCAGCGTCTGCACGCGTTGCGCCGAGACTTCATCCAGCACCACCATCGTCACCTGCACCATGGGCGGCAACTGGTTCTTGGTCAGCAACGGGAGCGCTTGCTTAGCTTGGCCTGTCTGTGCCCATTCCCGCGAGTCGTAATAGTAGCTGGGCGCCAGCTCGGTCAACGCCGTTGGTGCCGGGTCGTTGGGCGAACGATGCGGCAGGACCAGGAGCGCGATGACGTTCTCCGCCAAGACCCGCGTGCAGGCCGGTTGCGTTAGCAACGTAGTTCGGCTGATGGGCAACCGGAACCAATCCAAGGACGCAGTAGAATATGCGGCCGCAGTGGAGCGATAGACCTGAAAATACTCGCTCCCCTGATCCATTTCGATGAGCCGGAACCGCCACCGCTCGGGTGGCAGCGGCGCGCCAGATGTCAGAAAAGTGGGGCGATCAGCCTTGTCGGTGGTGTATTCGATGAAATAACCCGAGACATTTAATAGACTCGGCAGGTTCGCACTTACTGAAGGAGCAGTATCGGTGGTGAGCCCCTGTGGCGACTGAAAGAAGATACCGTGAGTGACGCTGTTCATCCCCGGGTCTATTAGCAATGGTTTGGCCCCAAGCGTTGTCGGGCCGGTCACAAACTGGAGCTCCGATTGGCGCCCATACGAAAAGGCCACAAAAGGCACGGGAGGAATGGAGGCCGCACAAGTGGCAGCCGTCCGTCCAGCTGCATCAAAATAATCCCAGTAAGTATTCAGCATCGACTGACTTACCCGGCGCGTCATCACATCGAAGCCAGCACGCGCTTCCCGGAATGTATCCACCTTTGCCCGGGCGCGGTTATCGATCGAGGCCACCGAATTCAGGATGGTTACCGTGACCACCATCAAAAGCAGCAGGAGCGTGATGGACACCATCATCTCCACGAG
>JAYTYG010000429.1:0-5020 GCA_043742585.1 Spartobacteria bacterium | reverse complement strand
CAAGCTGCCCAAGTCGGCCAAGACTGGCAAGGGCATGGCCGCGTTGCCGGTGGCGGTTGGCAATCTGCAGGCCCTGCCGCTGGACCGCAGCCGGCCGCTTTGGAAGTTTTTTGCCCGCACGGCGCCGCTGGGTGGGGCTCGGCGCGCACCAATTGTATCCAAGAACGGCAAGTTTTTGGATAAAATCTATCCATCGCCACCGGGGAGATTGGTAGCCATGCGCGCCAAAGAAATGCGATTTTCTAGTGTAAATGGACTTTCTACAGAGCACTGGCGCTTATCCTGCTAATGCGGCCGCGCCTGCAGGTTGTCCGGTCGACTTTCTGCGCTCCAAATCCCAACTCAGAATTCATTAATGACCAGTCGCACCCTCAAATCCGCCCTTTTAATCCTCTTTTCCGCAGGCTCTTTGCTAGCCGCCAACCCAGAGGCCCAGCCGATAACTCGCCTGCCGGAAACCACCACCACCGGGTTCAGCTCAGTCTTGGCCGAAGAAACGCTCATCGGCGTCACCCAACGGCCCGAATGGACCAGCGCCCGGCGTTTCCCCGGGACCCGCGTTTATATCCAGAAAGAGCCTTGGGAAGCCGGCGTGGAAAGCTGGTGGCGGATCAAACATCATCGCGACGGCACGATCTCGCATCGGCTGCTTGAAGAAGTTGAGATTGGGCTTCCCGGGCGCGTGCAGCTCGACCTTTACAATGACATCGAAGGCGACAACACCGGCGCCTTTCATTACCAGAGCTTCAACGTCGAAGTCCGGTGGGCCCTGGCAGACTGGGGCAAGATCTGGGGCAACCCCACGCTCTACGGCGAATACAAATTTGCCGACCCGCACTGGGGCCCTGACGTTTACGAATTCAAACTACTCCTAGGCGATCAACTCGCGCCGCGCCTGCACTGGGGCGTCAACTTCGTTTGGGAAGCCGAAACCGGCGGCGAACGCGAACAGGAATTCCAGATCACGGGGGGCCTCAGCTACACCGTGCTCGATGGCAAAATCGGCATCGGCATCGAGACCTTTTATGATCGCGATTCCGTTCGCAACGCGCGCGGCAATGCGGCAGACATCTTCGCCGTCGGACCCAGCATCCAGTTTCGCGTGAGCAACCATTTGCACATTGATTTCTCCTGCCTCTTCGGCACCAACCAAGCCTCCGATCGCCAAATCGGCTTCCTAGTGGTCGGATACGACTTCGGGCCTGGCGGCCATGCCGAGCGCACCTTTACGCCGATCAGCAGTCTGCGGAATTAGGTTCAGCCGTCGAAATATGTCGCGGACGGCCCTCTTACTCGCACTCCTATTGCATGCCGCAATTGCGGTAATGCTGGGGTGCTGGTGGCGGCCGCAGACATTTGTCCGACACGCCGACTCCGCGACCTCCGGAGTCGGCGTGTCTTTTCTATCCGAAGATCAGAGCCCCCCGGAAAGTGAGTCCATCACTTCCACGCCGGTGCCCGAACCCGCGCCGCCGGAGCTCGCGGCGGAGCCAACCCCGGAGACGCCAGTGACGGCGGTCGCCACTGCGCCCAGCGTGATCGAAGCCAGCACCGCAACGGCCCCCGAAAAAGCCGAGAGCCCAGCGCCCAAGGCCACAAAAAAGCCCCGCGTCGCCAGCGCGCCCCGTGGAGGCAATGCCGGGGCTCGTCCGGGAGCTGGCGGCTCAAACTCTGGCGGAACCGATCTGGGGCAAGGCGGCAGCGGCTTTACGCCCCCGCAATTTCGAGTTCGCTACAAGGCCCCTTACCCCATGGGCGCGCGCGCGCTACGACTCGAAGGCACTGTGCTACTCAGCGTCTCGGTGGATTCCGGGGGCCGCGTGACGAGCGCGCGCATCAGCCAAAGCTGCGGCCATCCGATACTCGACAACGCAGCACTGAACGCCGTCCGCACATGGCAATTTGTCCCGGCCCAGAAAAATGGCATCGCACTTGCCGCCCAAGTAGAAATCCCGGTGGGGTTTCGGATGGAATAGCGTCGGCCAGCAGCGCAAATACGGCCCCTGCCGCCCTTCGTGAGAAGCCCCCGGGCACGCAAGAAAGGCCGTCCATATTGGAGACGGCGACTTTAGCGGCCTAAGGAATTTGCGCCCGCAAGATTTTATACGTAGGCGTAGGAGTCTTGCCTCCCGGCTAAAACGCCCGTATTGGTCCACGCCCGGCGGCTGGCGGCCCCCCCATCTATTCATGAAGAAACTCCTCATTTTCCTCCTGCTCGGCGGCTTGGCCGCAGGCGGCTACTGGTACAAAACCAAAGCTGAGCCACCGTCAAACAACCGTCCTGCGACCGAACAAACAGTGGCCCGTGCTCAGATCCGCGACATCGATTTCACAGTGGAGATCAGCGGCGATGTCACACCGGCGTTTCAGCTCGAGGTCAAGCCCGAGGTCGGCGGAAAACTCAAGGCCGTCCATGTCACGGCCGGCAGCCAGGTCAAGGTGGGCGATCTTTTGGTCGAGATCGATGACCGCGACTTATTAAGCGAGCGCGACACTGCGGTGACAGAAATCGAAGGCGCAAAGCTCAGTGTCGACAAGGAACGTAAAAACTTCGATCGCGCCAAGGAACTCTTCGAGTCCAAACTCATCAGTCGCGAAGTCTACGATAATTTGTCATCCACGGCGGCGATCGCTGAGAACTCGATGACCAAGAGCCAGCGCCGCCTGCAAATCGTGGACGATCGGCTGAGCAAAACCAAAGTCTTAGCCCCCACCAACGGCACGGTGCTGACAGTGCCCGCCATCGAAGGACAGGTGGTGATCGCCGCCGCCAGCGTCAACAACGGCACGACGCTCATGACCATCGCCAATCTCTCCAAACTACTGGTGGATACCCACATCAACCAGGTCGATGTAGCCCGACTCCAACTCAATCAAGCGGTCCAGCTCCGCGCGGAATCCATCAAGGACGCCGAAATGAATGCCAGCATTTCGTTTATAGCGCCGGTGGCGACTGTAAAAAATAACGTGAAAGGGTTTCAGGTCCAGGCCCTCATCGAAAAACCCAGCGCCCAGTTGCGCCCCGGCATGACTGTTAATATGAAGGTGCCTATCGCCAAAGCCGACGGTGCCTTGAGCGTCCCGATTTCCGCCATCTTCAAAGGGAAAGACAATGCCAGGGTCGTTTACGTCCGGAACGGGCTGACCTCAGAAAAGCGGGAGGTGAAAGTCGGGATTACCAATATCGACTTCGCTCAAATCCTAACCGGGCTCGTCGAAGGCGAAGAAATCATGCTCATTGAGCCCAGCCGCGCGCCGCAAAAGAAATCCTAAGCGTGCCGGGCGCGGCGGCCGCATGAGCGGCAATGCCAGCCAGCCACCAGCGATCAAGCAGCGACCACGCAGCCGTTAGCCAGTCAACACCTAGCGCTAAAGTAGACATCACCAAGCAAGCAATCAGCGATCGACCATATTCCGCAGCGACAACCAACCGCCCCCCCAGATGCCACTCATCGAGCTCAAAAATGTCGTAAAACGTTACCGTGTGGGCGAACAGCAAATTGTCGCTCTCGACGGGATCGACCTCAACATTGAGCAGGGTGAATTTGCCGCCATCATCGGTCCGAGCGGCAGTGGAAAATCGACGCTCATGCATTTATTGGGCTGCCTGGATACGCCGAGCTCGGGGTCGATGCACATCGACGGCGTCGACGTCAGCCGCGCCAGCGCCAATTTCCTGAGCGACATGCGCAACCAAAAGATCGGCTTCGTTTTTCAATCCTTCAACCTTCTCGGCAAGTTCGACGTCCTCCAAAATGTGGAGCTGCCCATGATTTACGCCGGAGTCAGCGCCAAGGAACGCCGGGATCGCGCCTTGACAGCCATCGAGCGTGTCGGCCTTTCGGATCGGATCAGGAACACCCCGTTCCAACTCAGCGGCGGCCAGATGCAGCGCGTCGCCATTGCGCGAGCGCTGGTCAACAATCCGAAAATCGTGTTCGCCGATGAACCCACGGGTAATCTCGATTCAAAAACCGGGGCGACGATTCTGGCGTTATTCCGGGAACTCAGCGAGCAAGGCCGCACCATCGTGCTCGTGACGCACGACAGCAAAATCGCCGAACAAACTCCACGCCGGATCACGATCCGGGACGGAAAGATCGTTGAATGAATCTCTGGCTCGGACTGCTCATCGGGATCAAGGAAATTTGGTCGCACAAGTTTCGCAGCTTTCTAACAATGCTCGGGATCATCCTCGGCGTTGCTTCGCTGCTCAGCATGTTCGCGCTCACGGCCGGCATCGCCCGGGGCAGCCGCTCCTTCATGCAACAGATCGGCGGTGTCGAGAAGGTCAACATCAACACCCAGGAAGTCCCCTTCGAACAAACTGGCTTTGCCGAGATCTCCCCGGGCCGCACGGTGGCGGACGCGGAAGCGATCGCGCACTCATGCCCGCTGGTGTCCTACGTCACCCCGGTATCGGAATTACAGGCCGCAGCGATCGGCCGCGCCAACCAGCTCTTTCGCGGCGCTGTGACCGGAGTGTGGCCGGATTACGTGCCGATCAGTAAACATGAGTTGGCGCGCGGCCGGAACATTTGCGACCTGGATCTCCAAGGCGTCCATCACGTTTGCGTGATCGGCCAATCAGTGACAAAGCAGCTCTGGCCCGACAGCCCACAATTCAATCCCCTTGGCCAAACCATCGAAATCAACGGCCGCCCGTTTACCGTGGTCGGCGAGTTTAAATTCTACGAGAGCGACGGGGACAAGCGGAAACGCGAACTCGGGATCAAAGACGCTGCGCCGGCAAAGTCGGCCAAGGGCAAGCGGAGCATGAGCGGGTCGCGCTGGAATCCTTTTGCGATGAAAAACGAGATGATCCTCATCCCGATCAACACGATGTTTAGCGAGTTCAAAAGCGCCAATGTCGTCGACAAAATCGATCAGGGCCCGAATTTCAAACTCGACCGGCTTTCATTTCAGGTGGCCGATCTGGATCGGTTCGACCAGGCCCTGGAACAAGTCCACGGCGTCCTCCTTGCGACCCATCGCGGGGTTGAGGATTTTACATTCGATA
>JAYTYG010000428.1:0-3058 GCA_043742585.1 Spartobacteria bacterium | reverse complement strand
ACGTGATTCCTCTGTAAGTAGGTTCAATAAAACGACAAAATGAGATCAGGAAGATTCCTTGATCCTGCGCGGGCTACTCGCAGAGGTCAGGATGTCTGAACCTACTATTACAGAGAAATTTAGAGTCGTAAGCCCTGGTCGTCCGGCCTGCCTAGGATCCAAGGGGATGTGCCATTTCTTACCGCGCGGAGCATAAGATAATAGCCTCCACCACCGTTGGCTAATTTCTTTCACCGCCTCCGGCGTAAACGGTGTGCCAACATCGAAGCTCTGACAAACTCCAGGGCAGCGACGTCCCGTCGCGGATGGGGGGCACCTCCAGGGCGGAGGCTGTGATGCATTTTGCGGCGCCGGCGTCCCTTGAAATTGCGGGGGGCGTTGTTTATCCGCCGCCGTTGCCCGTGGGGGACGCTATGCGCATTGGCCACGGACCCAATTCACGGCAAACCGGATGAGTTCCGGCGCGCTCTTGAGATCGAGTTTGTCTTTCATATTGAGGCGATGTGTCTCGATGGTTTTAGCGCTTAGATTCAGGCGCACCGCGATCTCCCGTGTGCCGTGTCCTTGCCCGACGAGTTGTAGGACCTCGATCTCGCGGTCTGTGAGGGTGTCGATGACTGCCGCAGTTTTGGCCTGTGGCGTGGGAGCAGTAAGGAACCCTGTATGCTGGGACTCGTTCATATAGATTTCGCCGGCCAAAACTTTGCGCACGGCTGTCAGTAGTTTTTCGGGCGCTTCACGTTTCATTATATAGCCTCCGGCCCCGGCCCTGATTGCGCGGAGGGCATATAGGGATTCGTCGTGCATCGAGAGTACAAGTATAGGCAAATTGGGATGTTCGCTGCGGATCTGTTTAATGAGTTCAATTCCATTGGTGCCATTGAGCGACACGTCTATGACCGCTAGATCCGCATGGATGCTTCTTAGTATTGTCAGCGCCTCGGCGGCTGAACTGGCTTCGCCGCCGACTACGAGGTCGGGTTCCAGGCGGATTGTTTGCGCGACTCCGTGCCGGATAATTGGATGGTCGTCGACAATGACAACCTGTCGGAGGGAACGAAGTGGGGCGCTGGCTTTAATAGTTTCTAGATGCATCTGGTGGATAGGTTCCGCGCGGCTGATAGAACGGCGCCAGCGCAGTGCCAGACAGTAGCGGGGCGTTTCGGAGTCCGACAATCGGGGCGCTTGCTTAGCGATGGATTGAGTTTCTACTACAGTGCGGAGCGGTGTCCGGATGTGGCGGGGCCGACCTGATGCGCGTGTGCTGGCATTGCGTCCGCGAGGCAGGTGGCATCGGCGATCGCCGCCAATGTGCAACGCACTACGGTGCCGGCGCCCGGGGTGGATTCCAGCGCCAGCTTTGCTCCGATGGCGCGGGCCCGATATTGCAGGTTGAGTAACCCCATGCCGCGATGGTTCTCGGGGTCAATGGTCATGCCGATCCCGTTATCGCTAATTGAAAGTTCGAACGGTTCGTCGGGTTGCGCGTGAATGGTGATGAGGATGCGGCTGGCGCGCGCGTGCTTGATGGCATTTCTCACGGCTTCCTGTGCGAGTCGATAGAGGTGTAGGGCTGTGGCCGGCGGCACGTCCAAGCGGGCCGGGCAGATGAGCAGACATTCCAAGGTGGTGGTGGCCCTCGCCGCGAGTTCTTCAAGCGCTGCCCGCAGGCCCTTGGAGGAATGGATGGAAACCGGATGCAGGCCCTTGGCTAAATCCCTGGCCTGATCGACGGCGGCGCGGATCATGGCGACGATGCATTGCGCTTGCTCGGTCTCTGGGGCCTCCCTGCGCGCGAGGCTGAGTCCTAAAAGGCGCGCCAATAATGCGGTTCCGGTGAGTTGCTGGCAGACGCCGTCGTGCAGATCCTGTCCGAGGCGTTCGCGTTCGGTTTCCGAGGCATCGAGCAGCGCGGCTTCGAGTTTTTCGCGTTCGGTGAATTGCTTTTCGAGGAGGTTCACAGCCTGTGATAACTCCAGGGTGCGCTCGATGACCCGGCGTTCAAGGTCGTCCTTGGCGTTTTTGAGAGCGGCCTGGGAGTTCCTGCGCTCGGTGTTGTCGTGGATGACTTTTAGGAATTCGCTGTTGCCGCCAACGGTGTGGCTCGGTGCGCTGAGAATACAGGTGGCCCAAAACCGGGTCCCGTCTTTGCGCAGATGCCAGCAGTCGTAATGGGTTTGCGCGGTGGCTTGGGCGCGCCTGCGTTCGGCCTCGGCTTTTCCTGCGGCGATATCTTCCTTGGTGAATAGGATGGTGCTGGGTTGGCCGATGAATTCGGCTTCGCTGTATCCTAACATCCGTTCCACGCTTGCGCTCCAGGAGGCGATGTTGCCTGTATTGTCTATTGTGATGATGGCGTATTGGTCCTCAATCGCCTGGCTGTGCGCCTGTGGATTTGGCGACTGCCCGTCCATGGGCTGCGGGATGGGCGGGGCTGGCTGGGTTCGGATGTCGCTGGAAATCTCTGCAGGGTTCCCGTCCTCGCTGTATTGTGCGGTGGTGGTGTTTTCGTCGCAGAATCGGGAGCTGTCTTTGCGGAGGCTCCAGCGCTCGGATACGGCGTGGGCATGAGTGTCGGCGTCGAGTTCACGAGCAGGCATGTCGGCGTCGGCGGCTGTATATAGGACTCGCATATGATGACCAATGGTTTCGCGGGCCTCGCAGCCGATGTTTTTTTGGGCGCCGATATCCCATGTGATGATATTGCCTTCGGGGTTTAGCCTGAGGTGCGAGTAGTCGTCAGACGGGGATTGGGAATGTGCCATGCTATCATCTGTATATTGCATGGCGTTACCGTTTAGGGATGCCTGCGGTATTAACTTAAATCTTGTAACGCCCAAGGCTTGCGCCGATTGCGTTGTCTTCACTGCATCAACCACGATGCCAGTATCTATCCCATTGTTAGATTCCACTTACTGGTCTCTATCAGGCTGTCTTTGCGAGAACACGACAAGTTAAGTCGCTGACGCTTCGTTGAGGGTGAACTCTGATTCAGCCGCTTTGGCGCGGGGGGGGCGTTTTTGCCGGGCTGGCGCCGGGATCGCACGGCAGCGGGGTG
>JAYTYG010000427.1:0-6216 GCA_043742585.1 Spartobacteria bacterium | reverse complement strand
CGCGGCAGTGAGATAGGCATTCGCTGCGATGAATATAGCCTGCTCGCTCGTCAGATCTTTTGTCCAGGCAAGTGCCACCTTTTGCGCCTTCGCCGATTGCACCGCAGGCGCCTGATTAAGGCCGAGTATACTGCCATCTTTAAAGAGCGGGTAACTCAATGAAACCGCGCCAAATCCGAGCACAGGGAAATGCGCGCTGATTGGCTTGGCAGGCTCACCGGAGCTATGAGAAACAGTCCTGTTAACATTCGTCGTGGTTTCGGTTGTGTCTCGCAACGTCGACTTTCCCGCCCGGGTCACCGTGGTGCTACTGGTCCGCGTCGTCGTGGTGTCCTCAACCACCTGACTGCTCCCCGCGCCAATCGGGTTCCCCTCCGGATCAGCGATGCGGAGGATGGAAAATGGGGTCGCCGGATTCCCCGAGAGCGTCACGGCGCTGACGCGCGCTGTGACGTTGGGCCACAATGCAGCCCGCGCAGCCCAGATCATCTCGTCGGCAGCATGCAGATCGAGTTTCGCAATTTGCAGGTCGGGACTGCGGCCCAAGGCTATATCGACACAGTTAGCCATCGTCAGCGGCGGGGCCTCTGCAAAAGCCAGCAGCGGTGACAGACATCCTGCCAAGGCTATAGCCCACGTGGCTTTCATTTTTTGAAGACCGGCGCGGTCGGGTTCACCCGCACATGATCATTGTCATGGAGCTCAAGCTGTCCGACCACAACCACGCGCTCGCCCTCCTGCAATCCATCGAGGATTTCCGTCAGGCCCTCAGCCATCAGCCCACAGCGCACTTGGCGGATATGCACGACGTCGTTTAGATCCACAACAAATACAGTCGTGCGATCGCCCACCGGATTCATCAACGCCGTGCTCGTCACCGCCAGTGCGCTATGCGTGTTAACCAGTCGCGCATAACCGGTGATCCCGGGCTTGAGCCGCAGTTGATTGTTAGCGATCCGAATATAGACACCGAAAGTCCGAGTCGTCGTGCTAACTCGCGCGTCGATCTTAACCACTTTCCCGATGAAGGTTTCACCCGGAAACGCATCCGTCCCCACCTCGCCCTGCATCCCCAGGTGCACAAAGCCCACCTTGTCTTCCGATACCAGCGCCAGCATCAGCACATTGTCTATGGTGCCGAGTTGAAACAGCTCCTGGTCGAGTTTGGCGTTCTCTCCCGGATTAACTGTGCGCGACAGGACAACGGCTGGGGCCGGACTGATGACGCTGGTGTTTGCGAGGTCAATCCCGCTCTGGACCACGGCCTGCCTCGCTGCTGCGGCATCGGCCCTGGCCTTTTCAGTATCGGCAGGCGCACCGTAACCCTTGGCCTCGAGCGTCTCCAGTCGCTGCAACTGTTTCGCGGCATGCTCGGACGCAAACTCCGCCGATGCCAGGTTCGCGGTAAAAAGGCGGGCATCGAGATTAACAATCACATCGTCGCGCTTGATCACGTCGCCGAGATCCACAGGCACAGCCAAGACCCGCGCGGAGACTCGCGCGGTGAGCGTAATGGTCGTGTCGGGTTGCATGACGCCGCTGGCGCCGATGGTTAGATGCAATGGACTCACCGCTGCGGGGAGCGCCTCCACCGGGATGGGTAGCCCCACTTTGCGGGCCTGGAGCTGGTCGGTGGAAACCAGGTGCAAAACCATCCACACAAACACCCCCAGGGCGCTGAGCCCCAGGCACAAGCCCAACAAGAGTTCTCCCCGACGCCGGCTTGCGACTTGGACAATTTGGTTCAGTTTTTGCATCCGGTAAAAATGGCGCGCTACCCAAAGCAGATAGCTTGCCCGAGGCTAAACCCGACTGTGGCCATTTCAAGGAGTGTCTCCTATCGAAATCCAGGGGCGGACGGCCAAATGCGGGCGTCTCTCTGGCGCGATTCCATTCCTATCACAGGTAACGTAAAGACGGCACCAGCCACAAACGCCCCTGTATAGAGCAGCAAGACGCGAGCTGCTCTAAATGTTGTTCATCAGGCATTCTGAGATTTAGATCAGAGCTTACGGATCTAACTTGCGCAGCAGACTCCATCGCCACCAGCGGGATGAAATACAGCCAAAATGAATTAAATATAGGTTAATATCGCGCGACCTAAACTCGATATAGATGATATTCATAGCTCCAAGCTGTATTTCGTTGGTTCCTCGCTGTTTCGAGTGGGTAACGGGTCGCGAGAAATATGGCAGCATATAGATTTTTACGTTATCCTAAATCCGGAACTATTTAGCCGCATAGAACGCAAAGATTGTGGGAGTTGCAGAAGTGTTTAGATTGCGGGTGCGGCTTAACACTTCTGTCACTTCCTAAATCTCTGAGCTCTTTGCGGCTAAGCATTTCCGGAGTTAGGTGAAGTTCTGAGTCCCTCGGCCTTCGGCTTAACGTATGAGAATTTAACGCAGAGTCGCAGAGCCGCAGAGTGTGCCAGGCATTACGTTCATCGACAGTCTCATCCGGTCCCATCAGCAGAAGCCGTTCACCCACTCGAAACAGCGAGGAGCTTATGTTTATGGCAAATGGGCCTTAAACTAGCGCCCTTCGAGCCCAGACCCTTTTTTTAGCCGTCCGTCGCTGACGGCTTTGTGCAATGTGTTGGGCTGCACGCCCAAGGCTGCGCCGATAGCAGGCATATCAAGTCCTTGATCAAGCATCGCCTGCGCGGCGGCAAGGCGTTTAGCCGTAAGCGTGTGTCCATGCCGAGGCGGCGACGGCCGGAAGAAACCCGCAGCGCCTTGAGTCCTCAGCTTTTTACAGCCCCGTTTGACAGTGATCAAAGGCATACCAAACGCCTTGGAGATCTGATTCTGGGTCGCGTTACCGTTGGCGATGAGTTGGCTGGTGAAGAACCGAAACGAAGCAAGATCCTCAACCGGATGACTGAATAGCGGCACCTGGCCATCGAAGTAAAAAACGTCGCCTTCGCGCTGCTCGAATGCCAACTCGGAAGTGAGCACCCGCGCAAAAGACTCCAAGCTGGGACAACGGATCGCCTCACCGTGCAACGAATGTAGCCGGGCCGCGTCGGTGATCCCCAGAATTGCGCACCGGCTCGTTTCCGGAACCTGCCCGAAGCGGATCTGCAAGGCCTCAAGCACCGCGCATTGCTGGGCCAAAACCTGACCCTCCTGACGGCGGTCCTGACGAAACTGTTGTGCGGGTATCAAAGCCGTGGTTTTGATTCTGCAAGTTGCCAGCTCATAAAACTTACGACCGAACGCTGCTCTGTCAATATCACCAGCCAGCAGGATATAGCGCAGCACCAGTTCAAAGATCTCCCGCAGTGCCAGCGCCATCAGAGCCTCTTCCCACACCTCCCCGCCAAGGAGCTGACCGCTTTGTTCCGCCTTCAACACCCGCAACACCAGGATTCCCGCAGGCGTCCCGGTGATTTTTTCATAAGGCAACTCCGCCAACTGAATCAGCCGGAAGGCGAAATCGGGAATAGACGCCGCAAAATCCTGCTCCAATCCGAGAGGCAGATCCAGCAGCGCGGCGAATTGCGGCGTCGGTTTCTAGGTTCCAGCGTTCTGCGCCAGCACCACGGGCACAATCACCGGCAGCCCCTTCGCCTGCGGCCGATCACGCAGACAGCTCTCCCAGATCCGCCCCATATAACGCAAAAGCTGCTGCCCAACACCGACGACGGCCAAATTCACCGCAGCGAAAACAAGTCGAGTCATTCGCGCTTGGGTGCTAGCTTCGTAAAATACCCATGAGCGACATACCCGCCAGCGATCCTGCCAAGCGCCTGCCTCGGTATGACAGTAATTACGTCACCGCGATGTCTCATTTCTACCGGGGCGAAGTCGGCCGGATCATGGCCTGGCGGGCCCGGCTGGATAATACCACGAACTGGGCGATCACCACTTCGACGACGATTTTCACGGTGGCATTTTCCTTTGAGCGCGTTCCCCACATCATCTTCTTTTTTAACGTGGCGATCGTGTGGGTGATGCTCTGGATCGAGGCGCGGCGGTATCGGTTTTACGACGCCTTCCGGGCGCGGGTGCGAATGCTGGAGGCGCATTTTCTGGTGCCGATTGTGGCGCAGAACACGCAGCTCCTACAGGGCGACTGGCAGAAGTTGGTATGCGAGGATCTGCTGTTGCCGTCGTTCAAGATCAGTCGCTTTGAAGCCGTCGGGCGTCGGCTCAAGCGCAACTACGGCTTTATCTTCCTGATCATCCTGACGGCGTGGGTGACAAAAATCTATCTGCACGCCACGGAGCCGATCACTGATCTGGCCTCGTTCTACAAGGCGCTCCATGTCGGCACCTCAATCCCGAGCTGGTTGGTGGCCGGCGTATTTGTCGGCACGTTTGTTTCAATCATCACCATCATCTTTTACATCAGCAGCAAATCCTCCGGCGAGATCTCCGAGTTCGGCACCCATCGCTCGCTTTGGAAGCTTTGAATCCCCATCAACCTAAACCGGCAATGAAAACCGCAGAGCACGGTAGAGTAGGCGGGGATACGGATTGAGAGGACAGTAGGCGCACCAGAGAAAACAAAAAAACTCTGGGGTTTAAATTTCTGCGATCTTTTCGGCGAACCGCTTTTTGGGCGCGGCCTTTAAACAGGCCGCGCCCTAAAATTTAACGGCGTTAAGCGCGCCTGCGTTTAACCGCCCACTTCGGCTTTGGCTTCCGCCGCCAGCGCGGTGGACAGATACCGTTCGCCAGTGGAACAGGCGATGGTAACGATCAGCTTGCCTTTGTTTTCCGGACGCTTCGCCAGCTCGATCGCCGCGCACACGTTTGCCCCGGTGCTGATCCCGACCAGCATTCCCTCTTCCTTGGCCAACCGCCGCGCCATGGCGAAAGCGTCATCGTTGCTGACCTGAATGCATTCGGTGATCTGGGCATTGCCCGAGGCGTCTTTCAGATGCAGGTTGTTCGGCACAAACCCGGCTCCGGTGCCCTGGATCTTATGCGGCCCGGGCTTGATGGGTTCGCCGGCGAGAGTTTGCGAAATGACCGGGGAATCTTTCGGCTCCACGGCTACGGCTTGGAATCCGGGGCGGCGGGGCTTGAGCACCTCGCAGCAGCCTGTGAGCGTGCCGCCTGTGCCCACGGCGGCCACGAGGATATCCACCTTGCCGTCGGTATCATCCCAGATTTCCTCAGCGGTGGTTTTGCTGTGGATGGCTGGATTGGCCGGGTTATTGAACTGCTGCGGCATCCAGGCGTTGGGCGTGGTGTTGACGAGCTCCTCGGCACGGGCAATGGCGCCCTTCATGCCTTCGGCGCCGGGCGTGAGCACCAGCTTCGCCCCGAGCATTGCCAGCAAAGTGCGGCGCTCCAGGGACATCGTCTCAGGCATCGTCAGGATGACCTTGTATCCCTTCGCCGCAGCGACGAAGGCCAGGGCAATCCCCGTATTCCCGCTGGTGGGTTCGATGATGACCGTGTCTTTGGTCAGGATCCCGCGCGCCTCGGCGTCCTCGATCATGGCCATGCCGATCCGGTCCTTAACGCTGCCCAGGGGATTAAAGTATTCGCATTTGAGAGCGATGGTGGCGTCCAAGCCTGAAGTGACACGATTAAGTTTTACCAGTGGCGTCCGGCCAACGGTTTCGACGATGTTATTATAGAGTCTGCCCATGGTTATTTAAGTCGGTAACGAACGTTTAGGGGATTTTCGGCAGCCCAAATGGCCACCGAAAAAAGCGCGCTGTTCTACACACGGCCACCGGAGCCGACAAGGTCGATATTTGGGCAGGCCCACGCGCAGTCGTGGGCTCAATTTGCGTATGAAATGCAAGTTACCGCAGTTAAACGTCCCACCTTCACAACCCTTCTCATGCCTGCACTTCTTAACTCCCAAGCCATCTCGGATTCCCTCAAACGTGTGCCCGAATGGGATCACGATAAAAAGCACATCGAACGCACATTCGAGTTCGATGACTTCTCGGAAGCGATCGACTTCGTCAACAGCGTGGCCGAGATCGCCGAAGAGGACGATCATCATCCCGACATCGATGTGCGCTTTAATAAAGTGCGCCTGTCCCTCAGCACGCACGCCGATGGCGGCCTCACTGAGCACGATTTCAGGCTCGCCGGGAAGATCGACACATTGGTCGAGAATTGACTACAACCCTGCCCCGTTAAGGTCGCGCGGCAGCCAAGGTCGCGCAACCTTTTGGCACCCGATAAAACTCCACCCACCCCACCCCTGAGCAAGCCCCCACAAAACCTGCCGGAATCCTCG
>JAYTYG010000426.1:0-5491 GCA_043742585.1 Spartobacteria bacterium | reverse complement strand
TTTCCAAGCCACGTCACGATGGTGGAGATACGTCGAGTGAATGCCGCCACGATCCCGGTACACAAAGCCCGTGCGCCGCGGCAGGCTGTAGCGGATCTGATATTGCAGCACCACCGCCGCATCTCGCTGCGCATGCCTCACCTGCTCGGCGATGCGTTCCGGTGCGTGCCAGTCGTCATCGTCCCAGAGCAGCACCCATTCGCCCGAACACGCGGCGAGGCCGAGATTCCGCAGTTCACCGAGCGTCAGCTTGCATTCCTTCGGCACGAGGATTTCGCGCACCCGCGGGTCGCTGCTTCGCAAAGGCGCACCGCCGTGGTTCACGACAATGAGTTCGCGCGCCGGGTAGGTCTGTGCTGCAAACGCCGCGAGCGCCACGGGAATCATCGCCGCACGGTCCGGGCTGTTGCGGGTGTTCATCAGCGCTGAGACGAGCGGCGTCACCACTTCGATGCGGCTTGCTGCTTCGGGTTGCTGCGACTTGTGAGCATGACTGATCGCGTAGTCCGCCCAGTCGGGCGGAGCGGTCTTGAACCACGATTTCACCTCGGCCCATTCGCCCCAGCTCAAGCCAAGCTCCAAGAGGATCACCCGCAACGTCTGGTCCGTGGAAAGAAAACGCGCCTTCGTCCAGTTCTGCACCTGAGCCTTGTCCCACGCCCAGAATGCCACGTCGCGAAACCTCGGGTCGAGGCAGATGCCCGACGCTGCCATCCGCTCCACCGCACTCCGCCGGAATCCCTGCACTCCACCCTGGACATGTTCGCGATCCGAGCCACGGCAGGTCACCGTGCCGAAACAATCGAAGTCAGGCCATGAAGTGATTGGGTGATTGAAGCGCGTGTCGGGATCCACCTTCAGCACGTATTCCGTCCCCATCGAGAGACCGGCTTCAAACGTCCGTTGCCACCACTCGGCCCCGCGCTCCGGGGTCTTGAGCTTCTCCCCGCGAACGTAATGACCTCCGTAAGTTTTCGCGATCCGCTCGTAATCGGCATCATGTGTCCCGTCCGAGATGAGCATGAACGGCGCATCCGGTGCCACGGCTCGAAAATGCCGCAGGGCCCACTCCACCTGTTCCGGTGGCTCGACCACGGTCATCACCACCCCGAAACATGCGCTGCCGGGAAGCTTCGGCCAAGGCGTGCAGAAACTTGGAGCGCGCTTCGCTACCGCGCTTAGTCCCGTGGAATGTTTGCCAGCGTGCTGCACGATTGCAAAGCGCGTGGCATAGAGATTCTCCCGCTCCACCGCCCGGCGCATCACCAGCAAATCATAGGGATCCTCCCACTTCACCACCCCGCAGTGCCAGATGATTTCCCGCAGCGGCTCAATTTCACCTGAGGTGTAAAACATCGCCTGCGTGCCGTAAAATCCCGCAGCTGGATAGCTGCTGTGAAAAATCCCCCGCCGCAGCGAAGGCAGCTCATGGTTGCGAAAAGAGCCCAGCGTTAGGATGAATTCCTCCAGACCCACACCTCCCATTTCATCAAGCACCTCGAGTAGCATCCCCACCCACTCGTCGCGGAAAACCACGTCATCCTCCAGCACCAATACGCCGCGTGCTCCCGGAGCGGCGAGCCCCAGGGCCTTCCAGTAATGGTCGCACGCACGCCGGTGGACACGGAACGCCAACACCCGCGCATTTTCCTCCGCATCGCGCGCCACCCATCGCACCCGGTGGTGATGCGCCAGCTCCTCCACACAGCGCAGATCGTCCGAATCCACGGATACCGTGATATCCCGGAATTCTCCCACCCGCTCGTCGCTAAGGTGGAAGCTCGCCAGCATCTGGCCCAAGTAGCTCGGCTCCCTCGGGCAGGTGATGATTACCACGCTGATGTCTGATGGCTTCCAATCAGGTTCCATGATGATTTTTTCCTTTATTACTGCGATCGGGTTGCCGAATCCGGCGGGAGATTGGTTCGCTGGGCATTCTTCGAAAGATGGCCGTCCGCGAGGGACGCAAGCCATGCTCCCTGTTCCTCCGTCCACCACTCCCGCCACTCCCCGGCGCGACCTCTGCGGTTGAAACGCGACTTCCCATCCCGCCCGGTTTCCTTCGTCTCCTGCTGCTGCTCGATCGCGAACGGCCTTCGCTTCCGCACCGGTAGCCCCGTGAACTCTGCCAACCGCGGAAACTCCGACTCGTCCAGCATCCCCATGTAGTTCACCCGCAACGCATGTCGCGTCGTGAATGGCCCCTCGAATGCCGCCCATTCCCGCGCCCAGCAGCGCACCAGCCCCGTCTCCAGCTATGCCTCCAGTGCCTCGTGGTCCGGCATGTCCCCGATTCCGGCGAGGAACTTCGCAACCTCTGATGACAGCGGGCCAAGCCTGGGATCGGTGCGCCAGTAGTAGCGCAGATAGAAATACCGGCTCACCACCGTATCCGGGAAATCCCGGTGCATCGTGAGGATTCGCAATTCCGGCACCGCCGCGCACACCGCGTCGAAATCCCCGCTCGGCACATCATGCGTCTTGAAAACGATCCCCTCCGCATTTCGCCGGAGGTGAGACGCCAGCTTGTCCACCGCATCCACCTCACGCGTCCCAGTCAGCCCAAAGCCCATCGCCAGCCCGTCCACATATGCGTCTCTGGCATCAGCCATTCCGCAAAGCATCCGCACCAGCCAAGTCGAGCCGCACCTCTGTGGTGTGGTGATCAGGAACATAGCCCTCCCTTCGCCTTGCGAAAGACGACCGGCCACTCAAATCCCGTAACCTCGATGCATTGGCGTCCTTGGAAGAAAGTGCGGGAAGGTTTCATCTGGGGCTCTTCCGAGAATGTTCGTTGAATTTCTTAAGCACAGCAGAATACGCCTCATCCACATCCACACGAAGCGATTTTCCAGTGATCTTTTGGGCCTCGAATATCACGCCCTCTTGGATTACGTGCGAGGTCTTGTGGCGCGGCCCCTGCGGATCCCCCATCGCTACGTTCACATCGACATTTTCTTTTCGATAATTGACTGGAAACAATGGGACAAACCTTCTGGCGGCAACATAGACATGGAGTTTCTCGCCCGGCGCGAGCCAGTGGCTTTCCGGCATCTTTTCCTGGCGGAGTGTTTCGCCGGCGGGAAGAGTTCCAGTCACTTTCTTGAGATATTGAGGCTCGACGTCCACGTAGGCTGGGGACGGAGGATACGGTGGCAATGGAGGGCGCTTTGGAAAAGCCATGAAAAGCGCATCCGGGGCGATCCTGTCGGTTCTTCTTGAAAGTCGGACCGGCGTAAACCAACACTTATTGCGAACTTCCGCACCAATTCCCGCCACCCCGCCGTCATGACCGAGGACTAGCCGGATCGTGACGACAACACGCTTCCGATTCCAGAAGCCGATGGTCTTCGGTTCCGAAAACGAAATCCGCGGACTGGAATCCTTCGCTGTCGTCCGCGGTGCGCTGCTTAGCCAAGCCAGCATCGCAATCAGTAAAACAGCAGCACGATGATAATGGACAGTGCTCATTTGCAACCCAATGCTTTCATTCTGGCACCAATTTTCCGCTCCCAAGGTTCCAGGAAATCGGTAATCGCTTTGATGAATCTGTCCCTGGGTTGGTGGTCGCCGTTCTTGGCTATATCCTTCTTGAGATTCTTAATGAACTTCTCAGAGGCAGTATCGAGAGCTTTGGCCATCGCCTCGCTTGCCTGACGACGGTTGTGCCCTGAACAAGCAACGGAAATCGCGTCCAAGTCCGCAACCAACTCCCCATATCGTTTTATCCACGTCTCTTTTAGAATCGCTACATGGACGTTTTCATGGGTGAGGAGGAAGCCGGTCGGAATCCACTTTGTTCCCTCAGGGATTGAAATTCCCGCCTTTTTCAGCCCAATCACATCTGCAAGCATTTCCTTCAGCACCGCACAATCCTTCGTCGAAGCCAATCCCTGTTCCGTCAAAGTCTCCCGGCTCTTCTTGATTCGAACAGCAATGCCAATCGTTCGTTTCGTGACGGCCAGCCTCCAAACCCCATTTTTTGAATCGCAAAATGTCTCAACTTTGATTCCTGGGTTCTGTGGAAAGGCACCGGTTGTTCCCAACGACTTCTTATCGTTCGGATCTACATCTTCGGGATCCTTGACATCCTTTATATCCACCTTGATCTCGCCGAGCGGAAGACTTCCCTTGTAATCACTAACAGTGCAGGAAGACTCGGCGGAGTCGGAATGGAATGCTGCTTGGCTTGTAGGCGTCGCAATGTTGCGCGCGAATGTGGATTCCGAGATCCACTGCGGACTGTCGAGGGGGTCGAATTTCTTCGGCTTCTTCGTGCGGGATTTCTCTTTCATCAGTTGGGTGGGATCGCAAAATATTTCTCTGGAGGTTACCCGCGCGCCTTGCCGTAACCTGGAGGCGCGCGGGATATTGATTCCTATTGCCCGGCTGCACTTCTCACAACGTCGCCGTCCATGTGATCTTGTTGCTCGCCGGGCCGTCGCCCACGCTGTTGCGGCCGGTCACCCATAGCTCGTAGATGCCGCCGGGGACGAAGGGTGCCGTCTCCGCCGCGTCCACGCTCTCCGTGTCGCTCATGCCGCTTGGCTCGGCGGTGCCGCCGGTGATTTTCCTCCACGCCACCAGCCGGGTGGCGTGATCGGGGAGGGCGGCTACGGTCAGCGTCCGCGCCGTGGCATCCCACGTCACCGGGCCGGCGGCGTCGGGCTTCGGCTGCGGCTGCGCGTCGCCGGGGGCGCGCTTGGGCTGGAAGCCCCAGCGGGCGAGTTCCGGGTCCGCCTCCCCGTCGTCGCTGCACGAGCACAGCCAGTGACGCACCCGGGCGATGCGCGCCGCCAGCGTGTCCCTCGCGTCGTCCTTCTGCTGCGTGAGCGGCTCGCGTGCGCCGCCCTGGGCGATGCCTTCATTTGCGCTGAGCACGGACTGCCAGTTCGTCAGCCGCGTGGTGATATTGGCGGGCACGCGCAGCAGCACGGGAAGCTGCGGGTTGTTGGCGAGGATGTCCATCACGATCTGGAGCAGGTGCGTGGCGTCGGAGAGATCGCCGAGTGCGCCGCCTTCAAAGCCGAGGCTCACCAGCGCATCCAGCCGGTCCTGGTCGGTCGCATCCTCATCCGGCACGGAATTGACATAGTTAAAGGCATTGCGCACCAGCCCGGCCAGCCGGTCGCGGGCCTGCTGCACACGCCCGCGCGCCCCCGCCTGGTCGCCCGCGGCGAGCTGCACCGCGCTGTTCGCCGCGCGGGCCGCGGTGAGACTGGTCGTGAAAAGGCCGTCCAGCACCGTGGGCAGCTTGTAGGCGCTATAGGGCGGCGTGCTCGTATTGGTTTGGGCGATCAGATCGCCTTGGAGGATGAGTTCCTGGAGTTTGGTGTCGGGCATGTTCGTGGTGGGTTGGTTGTTGTTAGTCCTTGGATATTAGAGAATGTGGCGAAAGTCGGTGACGTTGGTAGCCAGGGCGATGCCCCATAAGCGTTAACCTAAAAGCTTGCGCTTTTGGGCACCATGCGGCAAGGGTCGGCATGGACGA
>JAYTYG010000425.1:0-3243 GCA_043742585.1 Spartobacteria bacterium | reverse complement strand
TGAAGTCATCCCCCCCGTTTCACAGACGCGCTGCCTGCGTCGATTTACAGCAGACCTCTTCAACCTTTTTATTACTCCATGCTTTCCGCAGGTATTGTTGGGCTCCCCAACGTCGGCAAATCCACCCTCTTCAACGCAGTCACCCGCACCCAGAAGGCGCAGGCGGCCAACTATCCATTCTGCACCATCGACCCGAACGTCGGCATGGTCATTGTCCCCGACTCGCGGCTGGCAGTATTGAGCAAACTTTCCGGCTCAAAGAAGCTCATCCCCGCCGCCATTGAATTCGTCGACATTGCCGGCTTGGAGCAGGGCGCCAGTGCCGGGGAAGGACTGGGCAACAAATTCCTGAGCCACATCCGCGAAGTCAACGCCATCGTCCAAGTCGTCCGCTGCTTTGAAGACGCCGACATCCATCACGTCAGCGGCACCGTGGATCCCGTGCGCGACATCGAAGTCATCAATACCGAACTGGTTCTGGCCGATCTCGCGGCGGTCCAAAAACGCCTCGATCGCCAACAGAAACTCGCGCGCTCCGGCGACAAACAAGCCAAGGCCGAGATTGCCATTTGCGAGAAACTCCTCCCGCATCTCGACCAGGGCAAACCCGCCAGCACCTTCGACCTCAACGACGAAGAAACCAAGATCGTCCGCGAGTTCTTTCTGCTTAGCCAAAAGCCCACCATTTTCGCCTGCAACGTCGCCGAAGCCGATCTCGGCGCAGTGACCGCCATGGTCGAAGCTGCGGCCGCCAATGGAGGCGTCATTCCCAGCGACCTCGGGGAACTCAGCGACGCCGCCAAGTATGTCAAAGCCGTGCAGGACTACGCGCGCGCCCATTTCGCCACGGAAGCCGTCGTCATCAGCGCCCAGATCGAAAGTGAACTCGCCGAACTCGCCGAGGAAGAAGCCGCCGAATACCTCCGCGGACTGGGCGTCTCAAGCAGCGGCGTCGGCTCCCTGATCCGCGGGGTTTATCATCTCTTGGGCCTGCGCACTTACCTCACCACCGGCGAACAGGAAACCCGCGCCTGGACCATCCGCGCCGGCGACAAAGCGCCCGCCGCAGCCGGGGTCATTCACAGCGACTTCGAACGCGGCTTCATCGCTGCGGAAACCGTGCACTTCAACGACCTCATCGGCCTCGGTTCCTTTGCCAAAGCCCGGGAAGCAGGCAAGCTCCGCATCGAAGGCAAGGAATACGTGGTTGCCGACGGCGACGTGCTCGAATTCCGATTCAACGTTTAAAGGTGCCAGCGGCGTCCCGCTGCCTTCCCAAAAAACTGCTTTTTCAAAACCGCATTCCCAAAGGCCGCTGAGAGTTTCTCAGCGGCCCTTGTTTTTTAAACCCGAACTACGAAGTTTGAACCGCTGCACGCACGCAACCTCCACGACAATAGTTCCACTTTGTTAAGTGGGGTAACAGGAGGACGAAGTGACAGGGTGAGCCTGCGAATTCTCATCATTCATACTTCATAACTTCCCCTTCGACCGGCCCGCGCACTATCCGGCCCCTCTGAACCTCCGCGTTAAATCCTCAAGAATTGAGATGCGAACACCGAAGATTTACAAACGCAACAAAGTAGAAATAGAGACTTCCTCTAAAAGCATTCGGATGAAAATGTCCGCAGCCGCTTCCCCCCAGGTCCCTGAAAATCTGCGATAATTTGCGGATCAACTTCGGAGTTCAGGTTAAAGCGCGATCGGCTCGCCGGGCTGCGGCCGCACCACCTGCGTCCCAGGCAAGTCCCCCGCGAACGCCTCCGTAAACCAATCCATCGCATCCCCGTCCCCGTGCACCAGCACGATCTTGCGCGGCCGCACCAGGTTCGCATACGCCCGGAGACTTTCCCGGGAAGCGTGTCCGCTGAAATTGAAAGTCTCCACGCTGCACCGCAACTCCTGACTCGGCAACTGACTGCTGAACTGCAACATATCCCCCTGCGCGGCCGCCCGGATCTTGCCTGCGGGCGAATTCGGATCGGCATACCCGACGAACATCAGGGAATGCTTCGGATCGCTCAGGACATGCCGGGCGATGGTATTTGAGAGCGTTTTCTCGGTCATCATCCCGCTGGAGAGCGCATAAATCCGGCCCGGATTGAGCCCCAGCGCCTGCGCCTCCTGCCCGCCCACCACGAAGGGGGCCACCTCATCGAGCAACTGCAGATCCTGCCGTTGACGCGGCGTCGTCTGCGCCAGCCGATCATGAATGTCCGTGAGCTTCGCCCCCAGCCCCCCGATGTAAATCGGGCAATCGCGCGGAATCAGTCCACTGCGTCGGAACTCGAAAAACATTGCCAGCATTTCCTGGGTCTTGCCCAACGCGAAGAGCGGCAGCAACACCCCGCCCCCCCGCTCAAACGCCACACGCAAAGCCTCGGCAAACCGCAACTCCTCCCCGGCCCGGGTAAACCCCTCGGGCGTGGCGCGATCACCCCGAGTCGTCTCCATAATGAGCACATCCACAGGGTCCTGCGGAAAACTTGCGCCCTTCATCACCGTCTGATCCTCAAAATTCACGTCCCCGGTATAAAAAATCCTCTGCCCGTGAGCGCGGATCAGCGTCCCGGCGGAACCCAAAATATGGCCGGCATCGAAAAACTCCAATGAAACATCCGCGTCCTCATTGGGGCCGAGCCGTTCACCACTCAGATCGAAACGTTGATTAACCGGACCGGACACCCAACGCCGAACACAACCATCAATCTCGCGATGCGTAAAAAGCGGATACGACGCCACCCCTTCATCGCGCTTCTTGAGCATCACATTCACCGAATTATGCAGCATCACCTCGCTTAACGCCCGCGTCCCCTCAGTCATGAACACCGGCGCCTTCTTCTGCCGCCGCATCAGCACAGGCAGCGATCCCACGTGATCCTGATGCGCGTGCGACAACACAATCGCGTCCACCGAATTCTCCGCCACCAACCGATGATTCGGCAACGCTGCCTCCCCCTCCATCCGCGGATGTAACCCGGAATCCAGCACGATTCGTTGCCCCCCGAGTTCCAGTAAATACGAATTGGCCCCGATTTCTACGGCGCGTGTGAGGTTGGTAAGAGTCATCGGTCCCATTTTATCATTTTAACGATGCGGACGCCTGCGCCCCTTGGCAACGGTATATTACGCGCCATTCAGGGCATCCACCCAGTAGTGATCGGCAGGGATTGTGCTGCGAACATGCGGTTAGCGAATTCGGTTTCGACACATAAATGTAACGCGATTGTCACGCAATTGTAA
>JAYTYG010000424.1:0-5879 GCA_043742585.1 Spartobacteria bacterium | reverse complement strand
CGTGGCGGATGGCCCGCCCAAACGCCTCATCAGCAACATCAGCAGCCTAAAACTCAATCAAGAGCGCGGCGCCGACCACACGACCAATGGCATCCGCATGGGCATCGATGGCTGGATCTATATAGCGGTCGGCGACTACGGTTTTTTCAACGCCGAAGGCACCGACGGCACCCAGCTCACCTGCCACGGTGGCGGCGTCGCGCGGGTGCGCCCCGACGGCACGGAGCTGGAGATGTATACGCATGGGACCCGCAACGACTATGACATCGCCATCGACCCGCTCCTGAATGTCTTTAGCCGTGGCAATACTAATGACGGCGATCTGTGGAACATCCGCTTCATTCACCATATACAGTCCGGGGAATTCGGGTACCCGGTTTTATTCAAGAATTTCACCGACGAAATCCTGCCGGCACTCGCCGATCTCGGCGGCGGGTCAGGCACGGGCGCCTTGTATTTTCAGGAACCGGGCTGGCCCGCAAAATACAACAACGTGCCAATGATGTGCGACTGGGGTCGTAATTTTGTCTATATCCACAGGGTGACACCGTACGGCGCCAGTTTTACCCAGAAGGCCGAGGAGTTTCTCAAAGTAAATCAAATCACTGATCTCGACGTGGACGGTTCAGGCCGGCTCTACGTCACGGCTTGGGACGGCGCCGGTTACACCGGGAATCCGGAAAAAGGGTATGTGGAGCGGGTGGTGCCAAAGGACTGGAAATACCAGGCGTTCCCGGATTTGAAAAAAGCGAAAGTGGCCGAGCTGATCGGCTTGCTGAAGGGGCCGAGCGCCACGGGCCGATTCCATGCGTCGCAGGAGTTGCTGACGCGCCCCGTGGAAGCCACGTCCAAAGAAGTCGAACTTGTGGCGCTGGACGCCAAGCAATCCGTCGAATCCCGTGTGGCGGCCATCTTCACCTACAAGCAGCTCAAGGGCGCGGCGGCCACTGGTGGCCTCGTCAAATTGAGCGCAGACCCAGCCGTCCGCGAGTGGGCCCTGCGCGCCCTGACCGATCGTAAAACACAATTAGCCAATGTGCCGGCGGCCCCCATCCTGGCAGGGCTCAACGACCCCAATCCCCGGGTCCAGGTCGCCGCTGAAGTGGCGCTCGGGCGTTTAGGCAAAGCCGAATTTGCGCCCGCCCTGCTCGCGCTATCCAATCCGCCGGCCACGGTCAAAGCGCCTGCGGAAAACACCGAGGGTCCACACGCCACGCCCAACAGCGCGCTGATCGTCCCGCACATTGCGGTGCGCAGCCTTGTCACGCTGAAGGCGGTGGACGCGGCAGTGGCGGCGGTCGGCGGCAAAGACAGCGACGGCGCTTTGTGGGCCTTGCGCTATATGGATGACGAGAAAGCTGTCGCCGGGTTGATCCAGAAATTCGCAGCCGCCACCGATCCGGTGTTGGGCGACAAGATTCTTTCCACCCTCATCCGACTCTATCAAGTGCAGGCGCCTTTTGATGGCACCACTTGGTGGCGCACCCGGCCCGACATCCGGGGCCCGATCTACAAGCCCATTCCCTGGGCGGCCACAGCCAGGATCGCCACCTTTATCCAGGCCGAACATGCAAAGGCCGGCGCCGACCGCAAAGCCTGGATCGAATTGCAATGCCGCCGCACTCGCGCCGAAGTTCCCGGGCTCAACATCGTCGTGGCAGGGTTCGGGCACAAAGAGCCCACAGCGTCGGCGGTGGACCTGTCCAAGATCAACAAACAAGGGGGCGAGATCGCCAAGAGCTCGATCGAAGACATCATCCTAGCGTTGGGGACGCTCAAGGGGGACCCGGCGGTTGGGCTGGAGCTGTTCACCCGCCAGGGCTGCATCGTTTGTCACACTTTAAAAAAGGACGAACCGCTCAAAGGCCCGTTCATGGGCCAGGTCGGGTCAGTGCTCAAGCGCGAACAAATCGCCGAGTCTATCCTCAAGCCCAACGCCTCCATCAGCCAGGGCTTTGCCACCTGTCAGATCGAAACCCGGGACAAGAAAATCCACGTGGGTTTTGTCTCCGCACAAAGCGCTGACACCATCGAAATGCGGGACATCACGGGCCGGGTCTGGACGGTGAAAGCGGCCGACATCCTGACACGTAAAGAGCTTGAAACCTCCATGATGCCGGAAGGTTTGGTCAATGCGTTGAGCGTCCAGGAGTTCGTGTCGCTGGTCACCTTCCTGGAAGGCCAGAAGAATTAGCTGCAAAATCAACCTGCAAGCGGACGTATATCCGGAGTTTATCCGCAGATTAACTTCAAAGTCCGTTGGCCCCGGAAGACCCAGGCAGCGCCCCTTGGTTCATCGCCTGCAATAGGTCCCGCTCCGCTTCCGACATGATCGTGTTGTGCTCCGCCCCGGCGATTTCATGATATTTGATCAACTCCGGGAACTCGCGCGCCAAGCTGCGGCTCATATCCACTGGAATGACTTCATCCGCCGACCCGTGAAACACCGTGACTAATGGCGGATGCGCGCTTTTGGCCAGCTCAGCGAGGCGCGCCCGGTTATCGAAATTGTGCAGGAGCACAAAGCACAGGGGAAACCCGACGGTCCGCTGGGCCATCGCGCGCAGTGAAGTAAAGGGCGCCGCGAGCACGACGCGCTCGACCCGGCGCTGCACGGCAAACTCCAGCGCCGCACCGCACCCCAGCGAATGCCCAATCACATTCCAGTGAAGCTCAGCCGGATTCCGCCCCAGCTTTTTAGCCAGAATTTCCATGGCCACTCGCCCCGACTCCGCGATGGCGTCGGGGGACGCCGTGCCCTGGCATTTGCCGTATCCGGGATAATCGACAAGGAGAAAGGCGTCCCCGTGATTTTCGTCCCTTTTAACGAAATCACACCAATCCAGAGCCAGCGCCGAGTTTCCCCCAAATGCCACCCAGATCCGCTTCGGTTCGGGATTGGCGGCCGGCAAATAGAACGCACACTGCACCCCTTCGCTGGTGGAATACGCGAGTTCTGACGCGCCGACTGGGAGCCACACTTTCAAGGTGGTTCCGTAGGGCCGCGGAAAATAAATCATCCGGTGCTGAAAAATCAGCAAAAAGCCGGCAGCAACCAAGAGGACAACCAGGAGCAGCTTGGCGATGTAAATAGCGACCTTCATGCAATTCCCACCGCCATTGATTTAACGCAGAGGCGCAGAGAATCTGACGGGAAACCTGAAGCAGGGTTCAGTTGAATGAAGCCCGGACGGGGTGATGTGGAGCTGGCGCTCCATTCACTTGCCACCTGCTTGGGTGCCATTCAAAAAAAACCGCTGTAAAAGGCCGGATTTGGATTGCACCCGCCACTTCACCGCAGGCCGCCTTTATCTCTGCGGCTCTGCGGCTCTGCGTTATCGCCTGCTATCCTAAGCGTGTGACTCGGTCAGGCCGTTCGGGTAATCCGGCGACAGCGTCACCTCGGGCTCATGCTTGAGCGGCGGGGGTTCGCTCGGGGGGCGGGTTGGCGCCGAAGGCGGGTTTTTCATCGAGCCGAACTCCAGGATATCGCGAATCTGAGCGCCATCGAGGGTTTCAAACTCCAGGAGCGCCTTGGAGATGGCCTCCAACTTATCGCGATGCTTGATGAGCAGCTCTTTGGCCCGGGCATAAGCGCCGTCACAGAGCTGGCGGACCTCGCGATCGATCTCCTGAGCCGTGGCCTCGCTGTAATCGCGGCCCCTGCCGAGTTGGCTCATTGGGTAATCTTCATGACTGCCGTATTCGACCATGCCCAAGCGCTCGCTCATGCCCCATTCGCAAACCATCTTGCGGGCCATGCTTGTAGCTTGCTTGATATCGCCGCGGGCGCCGCTGGTGACATCGCCGAAGGTGATCTCCTCGGCGACGCGTCCGCCCATGGTGACGCAAAGGCTGTCGATGAGCTCCAGCTTGCGCATGTTGTATTTATCCTCCTGGGGCAGCCACATGGTCGACCCCAACGAAGGGCCCCGGGGGATGATGGTGACTTTATGCAAGGGCTCAGTGTGCTCCAAAAGTTCGAGCAACAAGGCATGCCCAGCTTCATGATAGGCGGTGTTTTCCTTTTCCTTCAAACTGATCGCCAAGCTCCGGCGCTCACGGCCCCAGCGCACCTTGTCGCGGGCCTCTTCCAGCTCTGGCAGAGTGATCGCCTTCAAGCCCTTGCGCGCAGCTAGCAAAGCAGCCTCGTTGATCACATTGGCCAACTCCGCGCCGCTGTATCCCGGGGTGCCGCGAGCCACGACGTCCATGCTCGTGCCTTCGGCCAGCTTCACCTTCTTGGAGTGCACCTTCAAAATCTCTTCGCGTCCCTTCACATCCGGCAGATTCACCGTGATCTGCCGATCAAACCGGCCGGGCCGCAAAAGTGCAGGATCCAGCACGTCAGGGCGGTTGGTGGCGGCGATGATGATGACGCCTTCCTGGGTGTCGAACCCGTCCATTTCCACCAACAAGGCGTTGAGGGTTTGTTCCCGCTCATCGTGCCCGCCGCCGGTGCCGTGACCGCGGTGCCGACCGACGGCATCGATTTCGTCGATGAAAATAATGCAGGGCGCCGATTTCCGGCCCTGTTCAAACATGTCCCGCACGCGGCTGGCGCCGACGCCGACGAACATTTCGACAAAGTCCGAGCCGCTGATCGAAAAGAACGGCACATCGGCTTCGCCCGCGATGGCGCGTGCCAGCAAGGTTTTGCCGGTTCCGGGAGGGCCAATCAGCAAAACGCCTTTTGGGATGCGGCCCCCGAGTTTCTGAAACTTTTTGGGATCCTTGAGGAAATCGACGATTTCCTCGACCTCATCCTTGGCCTCCTCGACGCCGGCGACGTCCTTGAAAGTGATCTTATTTTTATCCCTGGCCAGCATGCGGGCCTTGCTTTTGCCGAAGCTGAGAGCGCCTTTGCCGGCCATGCGGATTTGTTGGCGAAAGAGGAAATAGAGGACAAGGAGGAAGATGGCGATGGGCACGAAGCTCATGAGGAATGAGGCCAGGAGATTGGTCTCGGTCTTCGGGGTGACCTTCAGCTTGTATTTATCCTCCAAGGTCCATTGCAAATACGGGCTGTATTGCAAGTTGACCTGGGTTCTAAAGGCGTCGGTGGGGGCGCCGGGCGCGGTCTTCATGAAGCCCTTGACGTAATCGGCCTGTGTGCCGGGCTCGGAAACCAACTCCAGCCCCTTCTCCTTGTCCACGCGATCTTCCTCCAGGGCCTTGTTGAATTCCGGGAGCGCCAGTTCGCGCACGTTGCCGTAGGGACCTTTGAATACAAAGGCACCCCCGAGCAGTGCGATGGCCAGAACCGCGAGGAACAGTCCACGCCAGTTGAAGTTGGGATCTTGCGCGGGAGGAGGACGATTGCCCTTCGGATTGCGGTTTTCGGGTTGAGCCATATTAAGAGTTACTTTGAGAAAGGGGGGGAACGTATCAGAAATTATTTCGGGTGCAACGGGCGCTGTCAGTGGTCAGCAGCCGTATTCCAAACAACAGCCGTTGGCGCCGGAATCTTCTCAATTCCATACAATGCCCGGCAATGCACGGACAATTCGCGGTTACTTCAAGACAATCGCGGTTGGGAATTAGGAATTAGGAATTAGGAGTTATGAAGGATGAATGATGAAGCTAAGGAAAACCCAGGTGCCCTTAAGCCCGGAGCTTCTCTTCCTTCATAATTCCTAACAGCTCCCGCCAAGAGCAAAGAAACGGAGATGCGCCCTCCTCATTCGCCCTCCTCATGCGCCCTCCTCATGCGCCCTCCATAATTCATCCTTCATATACTCCGCGCGGTAAGAAATGGCACATTTCCCTGGATCGTGGCGCAGGCGGGACGCCCAGGGCTTACGCCTCTAAATTGCTCTGTAATAGTAGGTCCTCAATCCCAACGGGATTACGTCCTCCAGCCCAGGGTTGGCCCGCTG
>JAYTYG010000423.1:0-9653 GCA_043742585.1 Spartobacteria bacterium | reverse complement strand
ATGGTGCACGGCAAGATCGGCAACTCCACCTCGTTTATCGTCTGCGACCTCAGCAAAGGAAAATTCGGCCCCTTCTCAAAGCAACTCTTCGTCGCTGACCAAAGTCATTCCAACATCTCCCGGGTCTACCTGGAGACAGTGAACGGACTCAAGCAAGGCGTCGTCTTCCCCTTCCTCAAGGGCTTCAAATCAGGCCTGATCGGTGGCCGGATGAACGACGCAGGCCAACTCTTTGCCGGCGGCTCAGACCGCGGCTGGGGCGCCCAGGGCGGAAAGCCCTTTGATTTTGAGCGCGTGCAATGGACCGGCAAAGTGCCATTTGAAGTGCATGAAATGCACGCCAAACCCGACGGCTTTGAGCTCACATTCACCGAGCCGGTCGACGCAGCCTCAGCCGGCGACGTCGCCAGCTATAAAATGCGCGAGTTCACCTATATCTATCGGGAAGACTACGGCAGCCCGGAGGTGGATGACGTCATCCCCAAGATCACCAAAGTCACCGTGTCGGCGGATAAAAAATCCGTGCGCCTGACCCTCGACACTCTTACCAAAGGCCACATCCATGAGATCCATCTCGACGGCGTAAAGTCCGCACAAGGCCTGCCGCTGGTGCATGCCGTGGGCTACTACACCCTCAACGAGATCCCCTCAAAATAGCCCCGATTAGGAATTATGAAGGATGAGAAGCCTCGGGCTTAACGGCGACAGCGTTCGCCGAACCTTCATAATTCCTCTTTCACAATTCCGCAGCGCTCCCGTTCAGTCTTTTGAAAATCTGCGACAATCTGCGGATCAACTCCCCAGCGTTTTCCGTTTCTACCAAGCTTCCCCGACGACACGCTCACTCAAGCATGGAGGTTGTCAGTGTTTGGAGGCTGCCCTGCGCTTTACGCCGGAGGTGTTTAAAGAAATCAGCGATGGTGGTGGCTATTATCTTGGTACGCCTCCGACGTAACTTGAATTTGGCCAATTTTCAAAAATGGCACACGGGACCAAACCTAATTCCACTTTGCTAAGTGGGGTAACAGGAAGAGGAAGTGGCAGGGTGAGCCTGCGAATTCTCATCATTCATACTTCATAACTTCCCCTTCGGCCGGCCCGCGCACTATCCGGCCCTTCTGAATCTCTGCGGCTCCGCGTTAAATTCTCAAGAATTGAGATGCGATCACCGGATATTTACAAACGCAACAAAGCAGAACCAACACCGACCCAATAGAGGCATAGACAGGGCATGGACATTGCTAATCTCGACTTCCTCCTACCCCCCCGTGAAGGAGATCAGTAGTCCCTCACGTTTAAATCATCAGGGTCCATCCATGACATCCTTCGCCGTTCAGCCCGAAACCCCATGTTTCAGCCATTCACACCTCCAATAATGGCCCCTGAAATCCACACGCCGACCGAAGTCGATCATGCCACGGCGCAACTCCGCGAATTCGTCCACGCCCGCATCAACTCAGGAAAAATGGAGCTCCCGGTGCTCCCGGAAGCCGCCTCCCAGGTCGTCACCCTCACCTACGACGAAGACTGCGACATTTCGCAGCTCACAGGCATCATCAAACGCGATCAATCCCTCTCCGGCAACGTCCTCCGCATCTCAAACTCCCCTGTCTATAACACCGGGATGCAGATCAAATCCCTCGATCACGCCGTCTCCCGACTCGGCATGAAAAAGGTCCGCGAAATCGCTCTCATCATTTCCTGCGAAAGCCGCGTATTCGCCATCAAAGGCTTCGAGGCCGAAGTCCGGGTGCTCTTTCAACATTCACTCGCCGCCGCCGGATTCGCAGAAGAGATCGCCCGCATAAAACGCTGGAACGTCGAGGAATGCTTCCTCTGCGGCTTGCTGCACGACATCGGGCGCCCCGTGCTCTTCCAAGTCGTCGCAGACATCGAGAAAGAACGCAGCTGCACCTTCACGAAGCCGGCCGTCAAAGCCATCAGCGACGAGATCCATGCCGGGCTCGGCGGGCAAATGGTCAAAGCCTGGGCGCTCCCCGAACGCCTGAGCGAATCCATCAGCTTTCATCACAACCCGCTGGACGCCCCCACAGCCTCGCAACACGCCCAACTCACCCGCCTCTCGAGCGATCTGGCCCACATGATGGTCGGCCCCAAGGAGTTCACCGAAACCGACATCCGCGAACATCCCATGCTGGCCCCGCTCAACCTTTACGAAGAAGAAGTCGACAAGATCATGGCCGCCCGGGAAAAAGTCGCCGTATTAGTGGAGGCCATCTCTTGAGCCCCGAACCTACCGAGCCATTCCACTGCGACATCCTGGTCATCGGCAGCGGACCCGCAGGCCAAAAAGCCGCCATTCAAGGGGTCAAAAACGGCAAATCCGTGGTCCTCGTCGAGCAGGAAACCAAAGTCGGCGGCGCCTGCGTCCACCGCGGCACCATCCCCAGCAAAACCCTGCGCGAAACCGCCGCCTCTCTCATCGGGTTCCGCAGTAAAACCGGCGACGCCTTCAAACTTCAACTCAACGAGGAAACCCAAATCTCCTCGCTCATGACACGGCTCGAATACGTGATCAAAGCCCATGAACGTTACATGGGCAACCAGCTCGAACGCAACGGCGTCAGCCTCTGGCACGGGCGCGCCAAATTCGTGGATTCCCATACGGTGGAAATCCAGAAGGTCGACCGCACCCGCAAACTTGTCCGGGCTGAGACCATCGTGATTGCCGCCGGCTCGCAGCCGCGCAATCCCGACAACATCAACGTCGACCACGAACACATCCTCGACAGCGATTCCATCCTCTCGATGATCTATCTCCCGGTCTCCCTCACCGTGCTCGGCGCGGGAGTGATCGCCTCGGAATACGCCACCATTTTTTCCTCGCTCGGCGTCCAGGTCACCATGCTCGACAAGACCGAGCGCCCCTTGGCCTTTCTCGATCCGGAAATCACGAAGCGCTTTGTCGAAACATTCGAAAAAACCGGGAACCGCTATATCGGCAAAGCCGCCATCAAATCCTGCGTTTGGAACGGCCTCGACAAAGTCGTCACCATCCTTGAAGACGGCGAAGTCATCGGGACCGAAAAATGTCTCTTCGCCCTCGGCCGGGTCGCCTGCCTAAAAGGGCTCAATGTGGAAGCCGCCGGGATCAAGCCCACTGAACGCGGCATTATAGCGGTCAACGAATTTTGCCAAACCGAAGTCCCCCACATCTACGCCGCCGGCGACGTGATCGGGCCACCCTCGCTGGCATCCTCCTCCATGGAACAGGGCCGACGCGCCATCCTCCACTCGCTGGGCTTGTCCGTAGGCAAAGGCGGCGAAACGCTGCCCACCGGAATTTATACCATCCCCGAGATGTCCAGCGTCGGGCTCACCGAAGCCGACGCCATTAAAAAGTTCGGCAGCGCCGTGGTCGGGCGAGCTTCTTTTTCTGAAGTCGCCCGCGGCCAAATAGCGGCCATTGAAGACGGCATGCTCAAACTGGTGTGCGATCCCGAAGGCAAAAAGCTGCTCGGCGTTCACATCATCTGCGAAGGCGCCACGGACCTGGTCCACGTCGGCCAAATGGCCATCTACGCCAACTGCGACGTGGATATCTTCATCGATAACATCTTCAATTTCCCGACCCTCACCGAGGCCTATCGCGTCGCGGCCTTCGATGTGATTGAACGCCGCGGGCATTAAAAAAGCCCCGCAGCAAAATACAGCCAGCGAGCATCAGCCCAGCGCCCCCCCCGTTCTGCGCACCTCTGCGACTCTGCGTTACATGCCTGAGGGCTGGACCTGGATGACGATGAGGATCTGCCCACGGGCGTGCATCGGGCCACGAATGAAAAGCGGACTATTGGGAGCCAGCTTGGCCTCGGTCTCCACCAACTGCCGCTTATCGTGGAACAACACCATGTTCACAATATATCCGCCCCTGGCCTCCTTGGCGCTGGCCTGGCGGGCCTTGAGACTGAGCCAGAAATGCTCAGTCGGCACCAGCCAGCGCTCCACTTTCTCATCCACCGTCTCGGTCGTGCTCCCAAGAATTTCAAACTGATTGTATTTAAAAACCCGAGACAGCCGCGCATACACCTCCGCCAATGGACCCGGCGCAGCTTTCGGCGTCGGCGAATTCGAAGCGAGAATCACCGCGCTCCATATCTTATCCTCAGCACGCGCGTCCGCCGCCGCAAAAACAAAGAGCGCGGATATAATAAACGAAGATAAGAGGAAAGCTTTCACAGTTTAATCAAGCTTGTAACTGGCCGGCAAATAATCCAGCCCGTCGAGCCATAGAACCGTCACGTTATCCTTCGCATCATAAATCGTCGTCGCCGAAATCCCCGGGTCCGAGGTGTGGACATCGACGATTTCGGCAAAGTAATTACTGCCCGCAGGATAGGATGCCGTGGCCGCACCCAAAGGCGTCGGGGACTCGACGGGAATCAGCGTCTTGAAAAGCACTGCGGCTAACAGCAGGCTCGCCGCGCCCGCCCCGACTAATTGAGGCAGGGACCAACTCCACCAGCGTCGAGCCGTCGTGGGCGCAACGACCGACTCGGTTGCGATGCGATGCATGATTTGGTGACTGAAAAAATCCTCATTGCTCAGCGCCGGAACCTCCGAATGACTCCGCAACAAATCGCCGAGCCGCTGCACGCTGGCCTTGTCGGCTTCGGCCGCGGTGTCCAATTCGCGTTCGAAGCTGGCCAGTTCAGGACCGCTGAGCTTCCCATCGATCCAGGCAGTGTATCGCTCCTCAAAGGTTTTCATAGACGTCACGGAGCAGGGTTTGAAGCTTCTTGCGGGCATAGAAAAGCCGGGACATCACCGTGCCGATCGAACAGCCGATCAAGTCCGCGATCTCCTGGTATTCCAACCCATCGATCTCGCGCAGCACCACCACTTCGCGATGCTCGACCGAAAGCTGGCTGACGGCCCCATCAATACGCGCCCGGATCTCCTTATCATTGATCCGCGCCAAGGGCACCAGCTCGCCCTTGGGCACCGTGACGGCAGCGGGCTCGATGTTTTTCAACCCCAAAGCGTCATCGAACTCGCCCCCGCCCTGGATCTGCTTACGGCGCAGCCAATCGATGCTGACATTCATTAGAATCCGGTAAAGCCAGGTGTAAAACGACGACTGCCCGCGAAAACGGTCGATCGACTTCCAGGCTTTCAAAAAGCCGTCCTGAGTCAGATCCCAAGCGTCCTGTTCGTTGCGGACCATATTATAAACCATGGAAAAGGCGCGGTTGCGGTATCGGGTGATGAGTTGATTAAAGGATTGTTGATCGCCCTGCTGACACCGAAGCACCAAGTCCAAGTCATCCGATTCAACGTCCACGGATTCAGTAGTCGGAGGCATGCAGTTAATAATTAGACGAATCCAACGACCCTTTATTCAAAGCGATCTGAATAAAAAAAACCGCGCCCTGATCCGCACTATCAACCATCGGGAAAGCCAACGCCATTGGGGAACGCAAGGCCATTGGGGAACGCACCGCCATGGGCTCGACCGGCGCAGCCATGGGCTAACGCTTGAACCGGCGGCGCCACTCGGCCCGATAACTGCCCATCAACTCGATGATGCCGTCCCGGATCTGAAACAAGCGTTGGCTGAGCAGGCCACTGCGTTCGCCATCGAGCGGGATCTCCCGGCCCAACTGCATGGCGGCATCCTGAGCCAGTGTAATCGCCTTCAGCGCGCGCTTGAGATAGGCAATGGTCATCCCGATCTCGTCCACATCGTCGTCGCTCAACGCGGCCGCCAACTTGGCGCTGGCGATCGACGCTTGGGTGGAGAGCTTGACCGCCGAAGGCTGGTTCTGGAGATCCCCGATTTCTTCAAAAAGCTGATCAATCCAAATCGTCAGCGCAAACGACGCCTTGTAAAGCGGATGCACCTCGAACCCGTCAGGCGACTCCCCATCGTCGTCGTCGCCCTCCTCGTCGTCCTCCTCGCATTGTAGACCCATGTCAAAAAGCGAGTCGACGTTCTCCGCCCACTTTTCGCCGTCTTTATCCAGGAGATGAAACCAGCCCATTTCACGGGCAATAATTTGATCGCGATTTGGGTCATCCATGTAGCGCTCCAAAAGCTCCATGTATTTCTCAGTCTTCCTATCCTGCTGCTGAAGAAAGCGCTCCCAATCGTATTCGTCCCAAACTTTATCAGGCTCCTCTTTTTCGGACATACACCTTTGATACGTCTCCTGAGCCCAAACGCGCAAAAGTATTTTCAAACTCTCCTCAGTCCGCGCCCAAACCGGGCCACGGCGAAAGCGCGAAAAGCCGCCTGGGATCGAGGCCAAACGCCCGCCAGTAAAGGGCGAGAGGGCAGTTCAAGCTGGGAGTTGACCTGACAAAGCCGGAGCAGATTGGCGCCGCAATTGTCCACAGGCGGCAGCAATATCATGGCCTTTCTCCCGGCGAATCGTGGCGGTAATCTGTGCCGCGTTGAGAACGGCCATGAATGCATCCTGGCGGGACTCGCTGGGGCGCTTCCATTCCAAGCCATCGACCACGTTATAGGGGATGCAATTGACCTTGGCGTTCACCTTGCGCACCAAAGTCACAAGATCCGCCGCGTCCGAGAGCCGGTCATTGATCCCCTCAATCAAAATATACTCGAAGGTCAGCCGCTGCTTCTTCCGCTCCGCGTAATATTCACAGGCCTGCACGAGGGTTTCGAGGGGATACTTCCGATTCACCGGCATGATCTGCTCCCGCACCTCGTTGCTGGCGCCATGCAGCGAGATCGCCAGGCGCACCTGCAACGGCTGATTGGCCAGCTCGCGAATCTGCGGCGCCAAGCCACTCGTGGAAATCGTGATATGCCGCGCCCCGAGAAACACGCCCCACGGGGCATTGATGATGCCGATGGCTTTCATCAGGTTGACGTAATTGGCCAAGGGCTCGCCCATGCCCATGAAGACGATGTTATTGATCTTCTCGCCGCTCAACTCTTCGATCCGCAATACTTGGCTCACGATCTCGCCAGGATTCAGATTCCGGCTAAATCCATCGAGCCCGCTGGCGCAAAATTTACACCCGTACGCGCAACCCACCTGGGTCGAAATACAAATCGTGCGCCGGTCGGAAGCTTCGCCATAAAGAGCGGGCGAGGCGGGAATGAGCACCGACTCGATGAGGCTCTGATCCGCCAGCCGGAACAGGTACTTACGCGTGGTATCGGCCGAGCCCAGGACTCGGACGGGCTCCAAATCGTCAAAAGCGAACTGTTCAGTGAGCTGGGCGCGGAGGGCCTCGGGCAGATCGCTCATTTCAGCGAAAGACTTCACGCGCTTGCCGTAAATCCATTGCATGACCTGCTTGGCGCGATACCCCGGCTGCCCGAGGGCCTGGAGTCGTGCGCTGAGCTCCTCGAGGTTCAGGGAGTGAATGGGAAATCGGGCGGGCGTGGTCTGCATCGGGGCATCTTCGCTCAGAAGCGCCACTTCGCCAAGCCTCGGCGTCGCCCGACCTTGGCTCAAAAGCGATCCGCCGGGAAATTGATCGCTGCAAAGATGGAAGACGACTCGACTTTCATGCGCAGGCCCGTATCGTCCGCGCCCCGCACACACCCTGAATATATGCTCAAACCGCACGAGATTTTCGCCTTGATGACGCCCGAAGTGGCTTCCCAGCTTTTGGGGTTCCTTTTTGAAAAAGAGAAACCGCTCTATAAAGCAGCCATCGACTCCCTAGCCAAGCAACGCAAGTTGCGCCCCATTTTCGTCGAGCGCAAACCCAGGGACGAGCGCCATGCGTGGCTGCAGGAAAATCTCGGCAAAAAACAGAGCGAAGCCGTCGCCGCCCACCTTCTTCAGATCTGGCTGGTCGGCGCCCAAGCCAAGCTTCTATGCGATTTCCTCGACGGCCTAGGCATCGCGCACGATGAAGACGGCACCATTGAAAACCTGCCACCCGCGCCAGCGAAAGCCGATCTCATCCGCACCATCGACGGCTTACTGCCCACGCACGAAGTGGGAGTGATTGCCGTCTATCTCAACGCTTTCCAAGCTCTCGACTCCGTCGGCTGGTCGACTCTGGCCGAACTCATCCAGGAAGATCCCCGCTGGCAACTGCGCGCCTCCGCAGTTTGACCCGGGAGCGATAGCCACAGGGCACACAAAGAGCACCGAGATTAATCGGGTTACAGATGTGCAGGGGCTCTCCCCCAAGGCTCGCACTCCGGGCGGCGACATTCAGTGACTTTTCGGGGACGGCAGACGGGACATTCTTCGCCGAAGTTTTTCCTGGAAGTCTCTATTGTTGACCGGGTTACGCGGGTCCGGGGAGTCCAGCTTTGCAGCAGGGCTTAACGCTTGGGAAAGCGCAGCTCGCGGGTGCCGTCCAAGCGCTTGGACATATCAATGGGGTCGCCCAAATCCACTTCCTGGGGATCCACTTGATACGCCCAGACCGTGAACCAATTCAGCGACGCCCCGCCATAAAGCGTGGAAAACGCTCCGTCCACGGCATCCAATCCATAAGCAATTCGGATCCGGCCGATCCTCGGGACGTTGAAACGCGCATCATAATTGAGCCACCGCTGCCCCACATACACCTGGAAGTAAGCGTGAAAATCCATCGGCGTGCCACGGTCGCGAAACGCCACGTCCGGCACAAACCCCGTAATATACCGGGCCGGGATATTGAAACAGCGGCAAAGGGCGATGGCGGTATGGGCAAAATCCCGGCACACGCCAAAACCCTGTACGATGACCTCGCTCGCGGACACCAGCGGCGAGCCGTCGCCCCATCGATATTCGATGTGCGAATGCACCCAATCACAAATCGCCTGCACACGCTGCAGCCCATGTGGCACATCGCCGAAATGCGCAAAAGCGAAGTCCATCAAACGGTCCGAATCGCAATATCGGCTCGGTAACATGTAACGCAAATACTCCCCAGGCAACGCCTCCACGGGCGTCGGATCGTCCTGCGCCACGTAGCCTTCCGGCACGCTCGGCACCGAGACGAAGAGATCGTGGCGAAGGGTCGTCCGCCCAATGGGCAACACCAAACGGTGCGCCACGTTCCCATGCGAATCTGTAAAATCTGAGGCAGCCACTCTCGGCTCAATCGAAAACTGCTCTTTATCAATCGCCTGCCAGTCGTCCAGCCGCGGCTTCAGTAAAAAAACGGCCGCAGTCGGCGCCACAGCATCGTAAACCAGCTCGTATCCGCAGCGAATGGTGATCACTGCCGGGATGGCCTCCGCCGTTGGCGCTGGGTCTGATAAAAGTTTCGGAGCGTTCATGAATCGTATTTCTAATGGGCGGGCAACCGGCTCAAAAAAGCGTCGAAAAGCGGAGCATAGCTCAAGTCCCGCTCGGGATGATATTGTACACCCACACAGAAATCATAATTGCGCAAGCGCACCTGCTCAATGACGTCATCACCGACGGCCCAGGCCTCCACCTCCAACCCCTGCCCCAGTCGCGCCAGCGACTGATGATGCGAGCTGTTCACCCACTCAAAGCAAAACTCCACCCCCGTCCCATGCCGCAACCGCTGGACATTCCCATCCTTCTGCTCCGGCAAATTGTGGCCCGCGATATCCAGATGCAACGTCCCACCCAGCGCCAAATTGAGCACTTGATGCCCCTTGCAAATCCCCAAAACCGGCAGTCCACGCTCCAGCGCCGACTTCACCGCCGAAAACTCCCAAAAGTCCCGCTCCGGGTCAG
>JAYTYG010000422.1:0-5902 GCA_043742585.1 Spartobacteria bacterium | reverse complement strand
CAACTGCACGAGGACGCAGGCCAGCTTGGAATGCAGAGGCGCGAGCCCATCCAGAAACGCCGCGAGCAACTCCTCACAATGCCGCAACTTGCGATCATGAGTGATTTCCCTCGGCATTTTCGCCGAAAATACAAAGCCCTTAGGAGTGACCTCATTCCAATGGGCGCACGTATGAGCGCCCGGGGCCGCGTAGAAACTTGAGTCGATCTCCACCGCGTCGAGAAATTGCGCATAAAATTCCAGGCGCTGATTCAGCGCCAGATGTTCTGGAAAAAATACGCCGCGCCAATCGTCAAAACTCCAAGCGCAAGAACCCACGCGCAATTTCTTGGTCGTTGCTGGTTGAGTAACGGGATCCATCACAGTCATTACGCTAATCCAGAAAATGATAGCCACAGAGAACGCATAGATCGCAAAGAAAGAATTTGAGAGGGTTACAGAACTGCATGGGCTCTGCTGCACGAATTACGTCCCGACTCTTTCATTTCCACTCGTTTTTGAGGTGGCCCCCTCCGCCCACTCCTCCATACCCGTCGAGCCCGTCGAGCGCCGTCCGATCCGTATCTCTGCGACTCTCACCCTCTGCGTTACGAAATCCGGGGTCACCCTAACTTAGCCTCCTCCAAAGGCCCTGCACCGCTTGACGCTCCCCGACTGCATGGATAGCGTGCGCGCTCTCATGAGAAAGCTCGCCATCTATCCCACCCTCTTTCTGCTTGCCCTACCGCTGGCTCAACCAGCCGGCGCAGCAGTCGTTTACCGGTCCAACGAGGGCTGGAGTGTCGAAGGCGACCCAGCCAGCGTTGTGGAAGGCAGCGCCTCCGAGCAGATGGCGAAGGCTGAGAAATTCCAGGCAGACAACGATGTTAAATCCGCGCTGAGCGCTTATCGCGCCTTGGTGAAACGTTACGGTCTCTCTGTGCTGGCGCCCAAGGCCCAGTTCAAGATCGGCGTCCTGCTCGAACGCAGCGGCGAAAACGACAAGGCCTACGAAGCCTACAACGAGTACCTCACAAAATACCCCAAAGGCGACGACTTCGAGCCGGTCGTGGAATCGATCTATAAAATCGGCAAGCTCTTCCTCGATGGCGAAAAGAAGAAGCTCCTCGGAGTGCCAATCAGCTCCTCCATGGCGCGCGCGCAGGAGATGTTTGAAACCATTGTTAAAAAAGCGCCCTTCAGCAAATGGGCACCGATGGCGCAATTCAACATCGGCCAGGCTCTTGAGAAACAGAGCAAATATCCCGAGTCAATCACCGCCTACCAAGCCGTGGTCTCGCGTTATCCAGGCGATGCGATGACCGATGACGCCCAGTATCAGATTGGGTTCGTGCGACTCAAGGAATACCGCGAAGGCTCCTATGACAAAGCCTCCGCGCAAAAAGCCCGGGAAGCCTTTGAAGACTTCATTAACCGTTATCCGCAGAGCGAAAAAGTGGCGCAAGCCCGGGAGAACCTAAAAACGCTCGAAACCGGCGCCACCAAAGGCACGCTGGATATCGCCAAGTTTTACGACAAAACCAAGAACTACAAAGCCGCCGTTATTTACTACAACGACGTCATCAAGTCCCAGCCCGACACAGCCGACAGCACGTTTGCCAAAACCCGCATCGCCGAGCTCAAAGAAAAAGTCGGCGAAGACGCCCTGAAGGCCGGCCCCGAGCTCACCGAAAACGGCACCCGTGCCGAGACCCGACGCCGGTTGCAGGCCAAGATCGACACGGTTTCGCGCCCGGATTACGTCGGGCCGCCGGTGAAAGTGCGCGAACCCGAAGTCATCACCGCGCCTAGCAACCGCCCGAAACTGCGCACCTCTCCGCAGAACGTGGGGCCGGTCCCCGCGGTCGAACCACCGCTTCCCGAAGCCCTCCCACAAGACGCCACGTTACCTACGCCGCCGAAATAAATGCGCTTTATCAACTCTTTCCCCACCCTCCGCTTTACTGCGGCATTGGCACTGCTCGCTTTTCTACCGGGCTGCGCCGGCTATCACGTCGGGCCGATCAAGCCGACCGACTTCGCCAAGATCCAGACCATTTCGGTGCCGACGTTTAAGAACGACACGCTCGAGCCCCGGATCGAAGTGATCATGGCCAACGCGATCATCAAGCAGATTCAACAGGACGGCACCTACAAGATCGCAAGCGCGAAAGACGCTGACGCGACGCTGGAAGGCACCCTGGAAGAAATCGTTCGGCGCCCCGCGCGCTCGGTGCGCAGCAACGTGCTTCAGACCCGCGAGTTTACGCTCACATTGAAAGTGCGCTACGTCGTCATCAATCGAGCGACCGGCGCGCGCATTTCGGGCAGGGCAGTGACCGGGAGCACGAGCTTTTTCGTCAACGGCTCCGAACGCAATGCCGCCGACGTCAACCAAGACGAGCGTCAAGCGATCCCGATTGCCGCCGAAGACCTCGCTGTGCGGCTCGTCAGCCAGATCAGCGAAGGCTGGTAAACCCCTCTCGCAACCAAGCCATCCCCGGGGGGCCCTCGACCGCCCCGGAGCTCGAATTTTTTGACCGGTGCTATACCTGATCGCAACGCCCATTGGTAACTTGGGCGATATCACCCTGCGCGCCATTGAGACCCTGAAGGAAGTCGACCTCATTGCCGCCGAGGATACCCGGCACTCCGGCAATCTTCTCAGGCACCTCGAAATCCACAAACCGCTCGTCAGCTATCACGCCCACAACGAGGCGCGCCGGACTCAGGAGCTCATCGAACGACTCGAAGCTGGACAGAAAGTGGCAGTCATTTCCGATGCGGGGATGCCAGGAATCTCCGATCCCGGCCACCGCCTACTCCGCGCATGCATCGAGCGCAATCTGCCCTACAGCATTCTCCCCGGTCCCTCCGCCGTGCTCACGGCATTAGTGGGCTCCGGATTTCCCGCCGACCGCTTTTATTTTGGCGGTTTCTTGCCCACCAAAAGTGGTCAGCGCGAACGTGAACTACTCGGGGCCAACGCCCGCACTGAAACCTCCATCTTTTTCGAGTCCCCTTACCGCCTCCTCAAATCGCTCCAAGTCTGTGCCGACCACTTCCCGCTGCGCCAGGTCTGCGTCGCCCGCGAATTGACCAAGCGCTTTGAGGAATTCCGCATCGGGCCAGCGCAGGAGCTCATCGCCCACTACAGCGCGCGCACAGTCAAAGGCGAAATCGTTTTCCTCATCTGCGGAACGACCTAACGCAGAGGCGGGTTTGCCGCGGAGCAGCAGAGGCTTTGAAGGTCCGGCAATGGCGGCAACCATGCGTCCAATTGCTTGAAAAACTCCCCGCCTCTGCGCCTGAGTTAAAGTCTCAGCTTAATTCCACTTTGTTAAGTGGGGTAACAGGAAGAGGAAGTGACAAAGTGAGCCTCCGAATTCTCATCATTCACACTTCTTAACTTCCCATTCGACCGGCCCGCGCACTATCCGGCCCGCCTGAATCTCTGCGGCTCCGCGTTAAATCCTCAAGAATTGAGATGCGATCAACGAATATTTACAAACGCAACAAAGTAGAACTAAGGGCCGCTACGTTACAGCCGCTACGCCAAAATCCCGGAGACAACTCTCGCCGGCTCCACACCAGTCAATCGCATGTCCAAACCCTGGGACTTAAACGTAAACCGGGAATGATCGATCCCCATGCAATGTAAAATCGTGGCATTCAGATCGTTTACATGCACCGGCGCCTCGACAACGTTATACGAAAAATCATCAGTCTCACCCAGACTCACCCCGCCCTTCGTCCCGCCCCCAGCCATCCACATACAGAAATTCTGCGGATGATGATCGCGGCCATAATCGGTTTCACTCAAGGTGCCCTGGGAATAAGCGGTGCGGCCGAATTCACCGCCCCAGACCACGAGGGTTTCATCCAACAAGCCACGCTGCTTGAGATCCGCTAAAAGCGCGGCAACACCTTGATCGGTATCCTTACACTGATCGGTCAATTGCTTGGGCAGACTTCCATGCTGATCCCAACCGCGATGCATCACCTGCACCACTCGCACCCCCCGCTCCACCAGGCGCCTCGCCATCAGTGCACTGTGCGCAAATGAGCCGGACTTGCGCACCTCAGGGCCGTAGAGATCCAAAACACTTTGCGGCTCATTGCTCAACTCCACGAGCTCAGGCACGCTGGTCTGCATCCGAAACGCCATCTCATACTGCGCAATTCGCGTCTGAATTTCTGGATCCCCGAACTTCTCAAACCCGCGTTGATTGAGCTTCTGCAGCGCGTCGAGCATCGTCCGGCGTTCACTGGCCGGCAGACCATCTGGATTCTGTAAGTAAAGCACTGGATCCCCCGCCCCGCGCAAGGCCACCCCGGTTTGGCTGGTAGGCAGAAATCCCGAACCCCACATCCGCGAAAAAAGCCCCTGGCCATTGCTCCCCTGGGGGAACTGAGGAGTAAGCACCACGAAAGCAGGCAGATCATTATTCAAGCTGCCCAGCCCATAAGACAGCCAGGAACCCAAGCTCGCCCGCCCCGGGACTTCAGCGCCCGTCATTACAAACGTGCAAGCGGGGTCATGGTTAATCGCCTCCGTGTGCACAGTCTTAATCAGCGCAATCTCATCCACCATCTTAGCCGTATACGGTAATAACTCACTCACCCAGCGCCCGCATTTCCCATATTGCGCAAAACTAAACTTGGACGGCGCCACCGGGAAGCGTGCCTGCCCGGTGGTCATAGTGGTTATACGCTGCTCGCCGCGCACAGATTGAGGAAGATCCAGGTTATAGAATTTCTTCATCTCCGGCTTGTAATCCCAAAGATCAATCTGGGAGGGCCCCCCATTCATGTGCAGATATATAATCGCCTTGGCTTTGGGCGCAAAATGCGGAAATCCAGCCAACCCGGGATTCATCCGCCCCGCACCCGGAACCGCAATGTCGGCGGCCTGAAGCGTGGCGGATTTACCTAGTAAATGAGCCAGCGCCAACCCACCGAGCCTCAGGCCGGACTGGCCGAAAAACTGACGTCGGGTTTGAATACTGTTATGATCGAATATAGGATCCATATTAAGGGAAATTAAGGAATTCAGTGAGAGTTAGAAAAAAGTTAGCAATGCTTACTCCGTGACCAATTCGTCGAGATTAAGAATCAAGTTAGCCACCAACGTCCACGCGGCCAGCTCTGGCTCCGGCAGCCCCGATTTTGGTTTGGATTCACCCTGTCTAATGAGGTGCCCGGCCACTTCGGGTGCCTGCTGGTAACTATTTAGATGCTGAGTGAATGCAGCGCGTATCACCTCTACTTCCGCCGCCACAGGCCGCCGCGCCAATCCCAACCGGTATGCATACGTAATCCGTTCCTCGGGCGTCACACCGCCCTCAGTCATCATGCGCTGAGCTAATGCCCGGGCTGCCTCGATGTTCTGCGTGTCGTTCATCAACTGCAAAGCTTGCATCGGCGTGTTACTGCGCTCCCGATACGCGCACGTTTGCTCCCGCGCCGGCGCATCGAAATTCGCCATAAATGGGGCCGGCGCAGTGCGTTTCAAAAAGGTATACAGACTTCGGCGATACAGCGCCGAGCCACTATCAGCCTTATAGAATTGGGTGTTACTCCCCACATAACCCACCGGCTCCCAGATGTTCGGCGGTTGATAGGTTCTCACCCCTTTACCGCCCATCGTGAGATCCAACAACCCCGAGACAGCCAATATATTATCGCGCACCTCCTCGGCATCCAGGCGAAAGCGACCGCCGCGAGCATGCAAACGATTTTCCGGATCCCTGGCCCAAAGTTCGACGCGGGCCGCAGAAGACTGCCGAAATGTTTCGGACGTCACAAATAGCCTAACTAATTTTTTCACATCCCAGCCTGACTCTCGAAAGCTGACAGACAACCAGTCGAGCAATTCAGGATGACTTGGAGCATCGCCTTGAGAGCCGAAATCCCCCGGAGT
>JAYTYG010000421.1:0-4523 GCA_043742585.1 Spartobacteria bacterium | reverse complement strand
CTGAGGGGGGAGCTGGGACGGGGGCCGCGGGGGGAACCGGGGCGCGCTCTGCGGTGGGTGCCGGTAGGTCCGGGAGCGATAACCCGGCAAACGCGGCGTTTAACCCCGGCATCGGGCTCTGTCCGGCATTGGTGTTGAGTCGCTTTTTGGGTTCTGGACGCATGTGGCAAAGGAAGCGCCGGGCAGGCGGCGCCGGGCGCGAAGGATTACATCAGGTTGGCGGCGGCGTCGGCCATCTCGCTGCGCTCGCCTTTAAACAGGTTGACATGCGCCATGAATGATTGCCCTTGCAGCCGGTTGCGGGTGAACACCAAACCGTTGGTGTGCGCATCCACGTAGGGATTGTCAATCTGCGCCAAATCCCCGATGAGGATGATCTTGCTGCCTTTGCCCATGCGCGTCACCAGGGTCTTGGCTTCGTGCGGCGTCAATTGCTGCGCTTCGTCGACGATGAAAATGGCCCGCGGTATTGACCGGCCACGGATATGGGCAATGGCCTCGATTTCAAGTAGGCCCGCTTCCATCAGCGGCTCATACGGGCGCACCGTTTTCCCGCCGACGGGCGGCGCCGAAGGTGCCGCTTTGATCGGGCTCGGTGGCGCTTTGCGTGCGCTTTGTTTTTTCTTGTCGAATTGCTCCGGCTTCCGCGGCCGCGCCATGAGCTGCTCCAGGGCGTCGTAGGCCGGCTGCAGCCAGGGTTGCATTTTCTCTTCCATCCGGCCCGGCAAAAAGCCGATATCGCGACCGGTGGGCATGATGACCCGGGTGATGAGCATTTTCTCGTAATCGCCGCACTGGACTTGTTCGAGGGCTGCGCCGACGCTTAACAGCGTTTTACCTGTGCCGGCTTTACCATACACTGTGACCAGGGTGATGTTGGGGTCGTAGAGCGCATCGAGCAGGAACCGTTGGCCCAGGTTGGCGGCTTGAAAGGTGCGGCCGCCGCGGATGGTGACGTGGTCGTGTCGCAATTTGCGGAATTCGCCGTCGCGAATGTGCCGAGCGGGGACGCCGTGGCTGGGTTCCTCGTCGTTGCGGAGGAGGACGTATTGATTGGGTAGAAAGTCGTTGGACTGTGGGAGGATGATGTGTTCCTGGCTGGCGAATGCCTGGAGGGAATGGCCCGGAATGTCGAGCGACTCCACTTCGTCGCTGCCGCTGTGGCGTTGGGCCCGGCGGATGTCGCTGTCCTCGACGCGGTCGGTGCGGTAATCCTCCGCATCGAGGCCCAGGGTGCGGGCTTTGAGCTGCATGTTGATGTCTTTGGTGACCAGGATGGTCTCCGCAGCATGGCTGTCGGCCAGATACACCGCGCTGGCCAAAATCCGGTTGTCCGCCAGCGCCAAGTCCGGGAAGAGGGCGCGCACCATTTTTGAGCGCGTGGATTCGTTGAGGAGTTTCCAGCCGTGCGCGTCGAATTGGATGTGTGGGTTGATGCAGACCCGCAGGGTGCCCCCGTTTTCCAGCGGGACGCCGTTTTTCATCTGCTCAGTGGTCGTGAAATTGCGACTCAGTTGTCGATGGACCTCGCGGGCATTGGCGCCGCGGGTGGTGGCTTCGGATTTAAAGCGGTCGAGTTCTTCGAGCACTTCGACCGGGACCCAGACGGTGTTTTCCTGGAATCGGAACATCGACTGTGGGTCGTGGATGAGAACATTGGTATCGAGCACGTAGTGCTTCGCCGAGCTGCTGTCCGGGGCCGATTTAGTCATTTGCTGCGCTGCAGGAAGACGATTGGGTTTCACTTTTTGGGTGTGAATGTGACTCAGCCACTTTCAGGCCAAGGCGTCGAGCTTTGTGCCCGGAAATGAAACCCGCAAGGAGCACCTTTTGAGGAATTATGAAGGATGAAGTATGAAGGATGAATAAAGAGAAGCGCAGTTTTAACAGGCAGGCCTGCATTCTCGGAACCTCCATCCTTCATCATTCATCCTTCATCATTCCGCAAAGGTTGCGTTTGCCCCGATGTCGGCACTGCGCTTAACTCCGCGCCCAATTATGGAAAAAATGATCATCGTCGGAACAGGTTGCGCGGGCTTGACGGCCGCCATTTACGCCGCACGCGCCAACTTCGCGCCTCTGGTCCTCGAAGGGCACGAACCCGGCGGCCAGTTGAGCACGACCACTTTGGTGGAGAATTTCCCGGGATTCAAAGACGGCATCGAAGGCCCGGATCTGATCATGAACATGAAGGCGCAGGCGGAACGGTTCGGCGCCCGTTTCCAATACGCCGGAGTGTCGGCGCTGGAAAAAAAGGAAGGTTATTTGCGGGTGGAAATCGACGGGCAATGGGTGGAGACGCAGAGCCTGATTATCGCCAGCGGGGCGTCGGCTCGCTGGCTGGGGTTGCCCAACGAAAAAAAGCTCGTCGGTCACGGACTGACTTCCTGCGCGACTTGCGATGGCGCCTTTTATCGCAACGTCCCCGTATGTGTGGTGGGCGGCGGGGATTCCGCCTGCGAAGAGGCCTCGTTCCTGACCCGGTTCGCTTCCAAGGTGTATCTCATTCATCGGCGCGACACCCTGCGCGCTTCCAAAATCATGGCGGATCGGGCCCTGGCAAATCCCAAGGTGGTGCCGATCTGGGACAGCGCGCCGGTGGAATATCTGACCGATGAAGGGGGCGAGATGCGCGGGGTGAAACTCCAGAATTTGAAGACGGGGGAGCTGAGCGAGCTGGAGGTGAAATGCGTGTTTGTCGCCATCGGTCACGTGCCCAATACCGCGCCGTTCAAGGGGCAGCTCGATATGGATGAGAACGGGTATTTGCTCCAAAAGCACGGGACCCGGACCAATATGGCGGGCGTTTTCGCCGCGGGCGATGTGGCGGACCATGTCTATCGGCAGGCCATCACGGCGGCCGGACAGGGGTGCGCGGCGGCGCTCGATGCGGAGCGTTATCTTTCCGATCTGGAGTCCTGAGGATTTTGAGGGGCGCGTCGAGAACGGCGGGTACCCGCGACTGGCGCTGCGCTGCGCTCACCGAGCCGTGGTAAAAATGTTAGCCGTTGAAAATTTGCGATCTCACGCAGTTTTACTCGCCGGTCAGCGGCGGTGTGAAACGTTACGTCTCCGAAAAGGTGCGTTATCTGCGCGCCCAGACGCGCGCGGGCGAGCATGTGCTCATCATCCCCGGTGAGCGTGACGAGGTGATTCATGGGGAGCGCTCCCGGATCTACACGCTGCGGTCGCCCTTGATCTCGCGCACGTCGCGTTACCGGGTGTTACTCCGGCTCCAGGCCGTGCAGCGCATTCTGGAGCGCGAACGGCCCGATCTCATCGAGTCCGGCGATCCTTATCAGGTGGCGTGGAAGGCGGTGTCTTCCGGGGCCGCACTGGGGATCCCGGTGGTGGGATTTTATCATTCCCATTTTCCCGAAGCTTACCTGCGGAGCGCGGAAAAATTCCTGGGCCGCACCGGCACGGAATTTGTCATGGCTATATCGCGTCGGTATGTGCGCGGCCTTTACAACCGGTTCGAACGTACATTTGTGCCTTCGCCAGCACTAGGATCGCTGCTGACAAACTGGGGCGTGAATAATGTCGCCACAACCGATCTGGGCGTCGACGCCACCGTCTTTCAACCGCTCTCCCGGGATCCCGAAAATGTGCGCGCCGAATTCGGGATTCCGCCCGGGCGCACCTTGCTGCTCTACGTGGGGCGCCTGGCTCAGGAGAAAAACACCCAGACGCTCTTTGGCGCTTTCCGGCACTTGGCGCAGGCGCATCCGGGGCAGTATCATCTCATGATTGTGGGGGACGGTTTGCAGCGCCAGGAGCTCCAGGCCTTGCGCCGGGAGCTGGGGGGAGGAGGGGTCGATTGGCTGCCGTATTGCGCCGAGCCCGGGCGCCTGGCTGAGCTGTATCGGGCTGCCGATCTTTTTGTGCATCCCGGGGTGCAGGAGACGTTCGGTCTGGTAACGCTTGAGGCGCAGGCCTGTGGGGTGCCTGTGATCGGGATTCGCGGCAGTTACATGGACCGCATTATTCACAGCGATCAAACGCTATGGGCCAGCGAGAATTCCGTGGCCGCGTTGGCCACAGCCATTCACGAAACCGCAAGGCAACCGATCAAGGCCGATCCCATGCTGCTGCATCAACGCGTCGCGGCACAGTATTCGTGGCCAGATGTCTTTGGCCGGTTGTTTGCCCTTTACGCGCAAGTCATCCACAACTTCCAGGACCGTAACCCACGTCCGCCCCAATAGTTCAGCGGCGTTCCCTCTGCCACTTATGAGCCTAGGGCTTACGCATCCAAAATGACTATGGGAAAGAGCAGCTCCTCACATAACGCGCTGGCGGCAAAGCATCTACGCCAAAGGCGTTACGCCCTCCAGCCCAGGGTTGCGAGGAACGAGCTACCTTGGGAACCGTCGAAGAAGAGAGTCCAACCCCAACGTGGGTTGCGCCCGGGATCGTCCTTTGGCGCCTTCCTGGAACCCGAATGAAAGTTCTACTCTTCGCCAATACCGCCTGGTACCTGTACAACTTCAGGCGATCTTTGGCTGTGTCACTGCAGCAAG
>JAYTYG010000420.1:0-4617 GCA_043742585.1 Spartobacteria bacterium | reverse complement strand
ACCCTCGACGTTGCGCGTGGTGTAAGCGGTGGGCAGCGCGGGCGCGTCTCCGGCGAAGGCGCGGACGCTGAGGACCGTCATCAGAATAATGTTTAATGTTTTCATGTATTACAAATAGTTTAAATATATTAGCAAGATTAAGGCAACAATAGCGATCAGGTTATGGATATTAGCAAGGAAATCATAAATTCACGTAATGACAAAGTTAGACTCATTTTTAGGTAGAATAAGCGTTTATTGCGGTGCGATAGACGTTAGGAACCTGACTAATCTCTGACACCGTGCTGTTGAGGTCCCGCAACAGGCCGTCCTGCAAGCCGTAAATCCAGCCATGGACAGTCAGGTCCTGTCCTCGGTCCCAGGCATCGCGAACAATCGTGGTGGCGCAGACATTTGCCACCTGCTCGATCACATTCAGCTCACAAAGCCGGTCGCAGGCCTCGGACTCAGTCGTGACAGCAGAAAGGAATCCCTCATGCTTTTGCCGCACATCCTGCACATGCCGCAACCAGTTATCGCTTAACCCAATCCGCGCCCCACGATACGCAGCGGCCACGCCGCTGCATCCATAATGGCCGCAGACGATGATGTGTCGGACCTTGAGAATATCCACGGCGAACTGCATCACAGACAGACAGTTAAGATCGGTGTGGACGACCAGATTCGCGACGTTGCGATGCACGAACAATTCGCCCGGCAACAGGCCGACTATCTGATTGGCGGGCACCCGGCTATCCGAACAGCCGATCCACAAGTAGCCAGGCTGCTGTTGGTGGGAGAGCTTGAGGAAAAAATCGGGGTCCTGTTTGCTGATATTTTCAGCCCAGGCCTGATTATTAGCAAAGAGATGTTTGAGCTTTAGCATAAGAGACAGGACCCAACGGCCTTGAGTGAGTGAGTAGGAGCCATGGGGATTATTCCAGCGAGCGGCGGTTTCATTGCACAGTCGGAAGCGGCGGCACCGGCTCGGGGACGCCTTGCGCAGCCAATAACTCCACTAGGAGTTCGCTTTTCGGCGGCACCAGTGTGATCCGGGCTTTGCCTTCCATCACCTTCTGGGCCTCGAGGATATCGAACATGGCGGCGAGGATCACCGGATCGCTGCCGATGGATTGCAGTGCTTCCCCGACAATCCTGGGACGGAGCGCTGCGGCCTTGGCGAATTCAATGGCGGCTTCGCGCTGCGCCGTGCTGGTGATGATGCTGACCTGGTTGGCGCCGTCCTGTTTAATCGCGCTGGTGACCTGTCGCAAACGGTTCACCACTTTTTCCTCAATTTGCCGGATCATCCCTGCATCGCGAAAATGCACTTTACGAATATAGACACTGCCGAGCTGGAATCCCCATTCATTGGATTTAGGCGATACCTCGGCGCGCACTGACTGGGACATGGAATGCCGATTCTCGAGCATATTAGCCAGGCGCATATTACTCAAACAACGCACGGTGGCACTGCTGACATTGGCGCGCAGGGAGCCGCGCGGGTCGGCATTTTTAAATAAATAAGCCACCGGATTACTAATCTGCATCTCCGACCATATACCGATGCCCATGGGCGCGCCTTCCTCGCTGTTGACGGTCTGGCTGCGCAGATAGGTCTGATCGAGGCGCATATCTATCACATGCCGTTGCCCCAACCAATTGACTATCGGCGCGGCCAAACCCAGTTGGCCAATGAGAAAGTAAAAGCCCGGCTCATCCAGCACAGCCAGGACTTTACCGAAAAGCACATAAACGTGACAGGTCCCCTCCTCCACGATCGCATAGAGACCGAAAGAGCGAAGCAGCCAGAAGAAGATGGGGACCCCGATGAAGAGGCCAAAAAATGTGGCAAAGAACGGAATGAAAAAGTTCATGATTTTTTCTCCAGGATGACGTGACTGGCGACGTTGAGAAGTTTGAGCCGCACGTTGCGGCAATAGGCGTTAAGGGCGTCGGGGCCGCTGGCATGCAAGGCGGTCAACTGTTCGGCGAGCGCTGTCAGAGGCTCGACCTCGGCATGCGCGTTCAGCGTCTCGATCTCGACGGCGCGCCGGGACTGGACGATTTTTTGATCGGCATGGGCATGAGCCAGACTGACATCGCTGGAAACATGATTGTGGGCGGTATTAATGGCGGCCAAGGCGCTTTCCACCTCCTCGGGCGGATCGATCTGGGTGATCAATGACGCGTCGAGTTGTATTCCATATCGGGCGGCGGAAGAAACGCAGGCTGCCTCCATGTGTTCATTGAGCGTGGAGAGGTTTTTGCGAAGATCATTGATGGAGACTCCCGCGACGCTGGCTGTCTCGGCGCCTTCCACGGGCTCGGGCGCTTCGAAGTTAGCTATCCGCTCCCTAAGCACGCTAATAAAGTATGCCATGACATGCACGATTGGCCGTTTCACGCCAAAGACATAGGCATATAGATTCCGCTCCGAAACACGGTACCGGATCTGGCCAGACATACCTGTATCGAGTTGATCCTTAGTCACCGCGCTAAGTCGGGTCCCGTTTGAGTTAGCCGACGGATCCTCAGGATCAAAGGCCATATTGGTAGTCTGCACAGCCACGGTGACTTTATAGATTTTTTCCCACGGCCATTTAAAATAAGGACCGCCGGCGGGAATAACCCGCACCTGCGGATACTCATAACGCTCACGTTCTTCGGGGAGCAGTCCCTCGGAAACAGGATCGTCGAGCGTGGTTAAATCTCCGAGCCGCTCTGCGCGGCCGAAGCTGGTCTTCACTCCCAGTTGATTCTGATCGATCGTGTATAAACCCGCGACGAGATAGCGAACCAGGAACCAAGCTACAAAACCAAATGCAAAGGCGAATAATGTCATAGGATTGAATTCGGTGGATTACGCCAAACCCGCAGCGTTGGGAAGGATGAAGCAAATCCGCCCGCCGCCTGCCAGCGGCGCTCGTTAAGCGCCCAGCCGCACTCGCTAAATCGCCCGACGCGCAATTGTAGCTCTCGGCGCGAGCTTGAGATAGAGTTCGCAAATGCCGAAGCCTTGCCTTGTTGATAAACCCGCGGAACTCCTCGCCTACCTCTTCGCGAGCTGGCCGGAGACGAAGAAGACCCAGATCCGGAGTTGGCTTAAATTCCAGGCAGTGACGGTGAACGGGCGGCCGGTGACACAATTTAATCACGCCCTCAAGCCCGGGGACATCGTCGATATCCGCTCGGAAAGCGCCACGCACTCCAAGGAACTGCCGTCCGGAATCCGTATCCTGCACGAGGACGCCATGGTGATTGTGATCGAGAAGCCCGAGAACCTCCTCACCATGGGCACGGAATCCGAGCAGGAAAAAACCGCTTTTTTTCAACTCACAGAATATCTCAACCGCGGCAAACAAAACGGCCGGGAACGCGCTTGGATCGTGCATCGGCTGGATCGGGACACATCGGGGCTGATGGTTTTTGCAAAGAGCTCGGAAGTGGCCGCCACATTACAAACGGGCTGGGACAAGGTCGAAAAACGCTACGAAGCGGTGACGGAGGGCAGTCTGGCCAGCAACAGCGGCGTGTTCGAATCCGAACTCAACGAGTCCAATCCCGCCAAGGTCTTTATTACCCAGGCCACGGATCTCACCCGGCACGCAGTGACCCATTATCGGGTGCTCAAACGCGGCAAAGGCAGAACCCTGGTGGAGCTCACGCTTGAGACCGGCCGCAGACACCAGATCCGCGTGCAATTAGCCGAAGCGGGCTGCCCGATCGTCGGGGACAAAAAATATGGTGCCCAGTCGAATCCCGCAAAGCGTCTGGCCCTCCACGCCTGTCTACTCCGGTTCCCGCATCCCGGCACCAAAAAGGAGCTCTGCTTTCATTCCCCGCTGCCCAAGGAATTGGTGCGTTTGGTGTAAGCCGCCAATCGCGAGGCGGGCGGCGCCTTACTCGGGAGCGCCTTACTCGGAGGCGCCTTACTCGGAGGCGCCTTACTCGGGAGCGCCTTGCTCGGAGGCGCCTTGCGCAGGCTCATCAAAGGACGTCGGGGACTGCGTCCAGATTTCCCGCACCTCCTCCTGGGTGAGCAATGTGGCGCCCTTTATCAGGCGACAGAACTCCTTCTTACTCACTCGATGATGGACTCCGACTCGGGTGAGAAGGTTTTCGACGTCCTTGTATTGCACCTCCAAGCGCTCCAACTCCACGATTCGCAGATACTTGTCGCCTTGCTTCCAAACCTGATTTTGCCACAGCTTCATCTCGCCGAACGTAGTCTTTCCAAAAGGCTATTCCGAGACAAAACATCCCGCATTCTTCCAGCCGGGGCGCTCCGATTGGCGCGCACTCTTGAAGAGCGCGAACTTGGTGCTTGGAGCGAGAGGGAATTTTCGGCCCAGCTTTTTATCGCCAACGAGTGCTTTGGATTGAAAATCGGCTGCGGTGGGTCTACTCAAGGCCTGACCTTGGAGATGACCCGCTCCCCCAGAGCCGCTGTCGCCATTTAGCAAACTCATCAAACCGACCGCCAACCTTCGTCCCCCCCCTTGCCTAGCTACTTCAAAGCCGCATTTCTAGCCGACGCCAAACTTCCGATTATCGGGCGGGTGCCAGCGAATGCACTGGCATTACTGGGCGCAGGGTTTTTGGGATTCGCGCATCCGGGTTTCTGGGTAGCAGGGG
>JAYTYG010000419.1:0-10838 GCA_043742585.1 Spartobacteria bacterium | reverse complement strand
CCTCAGGTCGCGCTCAATGGGATCAGTCGTTGCCAGATGCACGGAGTCGAGCTCAAGCTCGGTCGCCAATTCCCCATCGTTTATAATGGCTGCGATTTCGATGCCTACGAGCCGAGCTTCGAGTCCGGCAAATACCTGGCGTTTTTGGGGCGGATGTCGCGGGAGAAAAATCCGCTGGGTGCCATCCGGATCGCCGAGGCTGTGGGGATGCCGATTACTCTCGCCGGCCAGCCGCAAAACGCAGCGGAGGAGCATTACTTCAACACGGAAGTGTTGCCTCTGGTCGACGGGCGCGACGTGCGCTGGATCGGGCCGGTGAATCATGCCCAGAAGAATGAATTTTTGCGGAAAGCCGCCGCCTTACTGTTTCCGATCCAGTGGGATGAACCGTTTGGGCTGGTGATGATCGAAGCGATGGCTTGCGGCACCCCGGTCGTGGCGCATCGGCGCGGTTCGGTGGAAGAGGTTGTGGATCATGGGATTACGGGTTTTCATGCCGGGGTGATCGATGGGATGTCAGAGCTGGTGGCGGGGGCGCTGACGCTCGATCGGCAGCGGGTTTGGGCGCAGGCGCATCGGCGCTTTGGCTTCCGGCGAATGGTGGACGATTACGTGGAGCTGTATCGGCAGTTGATCGAGAGCGGCAGGGCTTAGGTTGGCATGAAGCGGCGGCCGGCGCTCCTATCAATCCAAGCCGGTCAAATGGGTGTGGATTAACCCGGGTTTCTCATTTTACGATTCTCCTCTGAAGGCAGAACTACATTTCGCCCTAAAGGCACTACAAATCTCAAGATTTACTCAGAGAGGTAAGCCTCGATGAGAAACTCGGGTTAACAACCGTGGAGCTATACTCTGCGTCGCTGCGTTAAGTTATAGATAGCGCTGCATTGCCGGATGGCGGCCGAGCTCGATTTTACCTGTCCCTTTGTTTTCCTCGTCTTTGCGATCTTTGCGGTCTTTGCGGCTAAATGAGTGCCTGCTCTGAGGCGGGACGTCGCTGCCACGCACTGGGCATCTGGCTTAGGGCGTTCGCCCGCTCGCGGGATGTAAGGGGATTCCGCACTATGGCGTGGGCTCGGATTCCTGGGCTTTAGCGGTCATTTTCTGGACGCGCTGGCCACTGCCTATCGCGGCATGGGGTATGTATCGCATCTGCTTCATTCGGTGCGCGTATCGAGTGGTTTGTCCGACGTCCAACTCCGGCCACGCCCCGATTGGCCACCTTTGGTTTGGGCGTATGTTGTCGCGCCTCCGGGGGCTCGGAAATGTGGAGGGGCCTGAAGCTTGGGCTAACTGTTTCTGGAAAGGGCGCCCGGCGGCTTTTGAACACAACAGACAATTATGAGCATCTCAACTTTTGAGTCTGCGGTATTTGATCCATGCGATGAAGCCCTGATGGAGGGGCTGGTGCGACAAGAACCCGAGGCGCTGGAAACGCTTTACCTGCGTTACGGAACGGTTCTCAAGGGAGTGGTCATGCGAGTCGTGCATGACGAGGCGGAGGCGGAAGATCTCATTCAGGATATCTTTATACAGGCGTGGCGTCGGGCCGATAATTATTGCCCAGAAAAGGGAAAGCCCTTGGGCTGGCTGGTGACGCTGGCCCGGCGCCGAGCCATCGACCGGTTACGTCAGCGCAGGGCCTATCGGCGGGCCACAGATCGCTTTGAATGGGAATGTAAATTGCCCAATCACGGCGCTGGGGGCGGCGCTTTTGAGAAGCACATTTTTTGCGATGAAATGCGCGACATGCTCGGCCGTCTGATCGAAGGGCTGCCGACGTTCCAACGCGAGGCGATCAATCTGGCGTTCTATGAGGGGATGAGTCAGCGCGAAATCGCGGCGGCCAGGCAAATCCCGCTCGGCACCGTTAAGACGCGGATCGAGTTGGGGATGAGGAAGTTAGCCTGCTCGATTCTGGCGGTGCGCAAGAAGATCCAGTGAAGGCCGCCGCAATGAATGGAGCTAAACGCGGCGACTGGATCACATAAGTCAGGTGGGCGTAATGCCTGCCCCTCTGCGGCTTTGCGTTAAATCCTTAGGTGTTGAGCCGAATGCCGATGGAATATGGACTTAACGCAGAGTCGCAGAGAGACAAAGGGGCGGCTGCTGGCCAATGGCCGCGTGACTTCGAGTTGGCAGCTTTTCGAAAAGCTTGGTTTTTTAAAGATGCATTTCGACTGTCGCAGGTGCCCCTCGCCATAGGATAAAGTGCCCCGCTGTGTTTCAGTCGGCCTGATGGCTTGGGCTCAGGCGAGCAGCGCTTTCACCACTTTTCCATGGACGTCAGTGAGCCGGAAATCGCGGCCCTGGCTGCGGTAGGTGAGCTTTTCATGATCGAACCCGAGCAGATGCAGGATGGTGGCCTGGATGTCGTGCACATGGACGGGGTTTTCCGCGATATGAAAGCCGAGATCATCGGTGGCGCCATAAGTCATGCCGCCCTTCACCCCGCCGCCAGCCATCCACATCGTAAAGGCTTGGGGATGATGGTCCCGGCCCAGGCTCCGGCCCAGGCTCGGATTGTTTTCCACCATCGGGGTGCGGCCGAATTCGCCGCCCCAAATCACCAGGGTATCGTCGAGCAACCCGCGTTGCTTGAGATCCTGGACCAGTGCGGCGGAGGCTTGATCGGTGGCCGCGCAGTTTCGCTTTGAGTTACCGACCACATCGGAGTGGGCGTCCCAGCCTTCGTGATAAATGTTCACGAATCGCACTCCGCGTTCGATCATGCGACGCGCCAGCAGGCAGGCGCGGGCGAAGGATGGTTTATCCGGATCGCAGCCGTAAAGCTCCAGGGTTTCTTTGCTCTCGGACTTGAGATCCATGAGTTCGGGCGCCGAGGTTTGGAGTCGAAACGCCATCTCGTATTGGGCGATGCGCGTGGCGATTTCCGGGTCGCCGTCTGCGGTGAGGCGTTGGCGGTTAAAACTGGCGATGAGGTCGAGGGAATCGCGTTGGAGTTTGGGATCGATTCCGGGTGGGCTGGCGACGTCGAGGATGGCATCGCCTGAATTGCGAAAGCGCACTCCGGTATAGACAGTGGGCATGAAGCCGCTCGACCAGCAGGCGGACCCGCCGCTCACGCCGGAGCCGGTGCTCATGACGACGAAAGCGGGCAGTTCCTGGGTCTCGGCGCCGAGGCCGTAAAGTGCCCAGGAGCCGAGGCTGGGTCTGCCGGGTTGTTGGAAGCCGGTGTTGAAAAAGATCTGGGCAGGGGCGTGATTGAACTGGTCGGTGTTGCAGGATTTGATGAGGCAAATGTCGTCCACGATTTTGCCTAGGTGGGGGAGCATCTCGGAGAGTTCAGTTCCGCATTGGCCCTGCTTGGTGAACTTGAATTGGGGGCCCAGCACGTTGGCGTCGGGCCGGATAAAGGCATAGCGCTGGTTGCCGATGACCGATGGCGGGAGCGGCTGGCCTTGGATCTTGGTCAGCTCGGGTTTGTAGTCGAAGAGGTCGAGCTGCGACGGCGCCCCGGCCATGAACAAATGAATGACGCGCTTGGCTTTGGGCGCAAAATGCGGGGCGCGCGGCGCCAGGATGTCGCGCGACTGCTCGGCCTTGGCCTTTGGTGAAAAGGCGTCGGCGACGATCGAGGCCAACGCGATTTTTCCGACGCCCACGCCGCATTCGCGGAAGAAATGGCGGCGGGTGACTTTTTCGAGGAACGATTGTTGGAGTGGATTCATGGGGGGTCAGCCTTTGGTGAGAGCTTCGTCGAGGTTGAAGATGGCGCGCGCGAGAGCGGTCCAGGCGGCGCGTTGGTGGATGTCGCCAAGGCCAGGCCCAGAGAGAGCGGCGGAATCGAGTTTGCCGGTTTGGCAGCGCAGGATTTGATCGGCGAGGAATTGCTGGAGTTGAGTGCTTTCAGCGGGGGTGGGTGGCCGCCCCAGGCAGCGTTGGAACAGGATGCCAACGCGCTCAGAGACGCTGCCACTTTGTTTAACCATAATTTTTCCCAGCTCCTGCGCGGCTTCAAAGATCACCGTGTCATTGAGCATCGCCAGCGCTTGGAGCGGGGTGTTGGACACCTCGCGTTGGGCCACGCAAATGTCGCCGACCGGGGCGTCAAAGTTCGAGCTCATGGCGTAGGGGGCGGTCCGCTTGGCAAATGTGTAGAGGCCGCGCCGGTAGCGGTCCTCGCCCGTGCTCGCCTTCCATTCCACGGTGCCGAAGGTGGCATCCTGCACCCCGGGCGGTTGCGGCGGGTAGACACTCGGGCCACCTATTTTTTTGGAGAGCAAATCCGACGCGCTCAGGAGGCTGTCCCGAATCATTTCCGCTTCGAGCCGAAACCGCGGGCCGCGAGCTAGGAGCCGATTGGCGGGGTCTTTGGCGAGCAACTCCGGGGACACTTTTGAGGACTGCTGATAGGTGGCGCTGGTGACGATGCGCTTGTGGAGCTTTTTCAACGACCACCCTTCCTTCATGAATTCCACGGCCAGCCAATCCAGCAGCGCCTGGTTGCTCGGCGCTTCGCCTTGAAATCCGAAGTCGTCCACGGTGCTGACGATGCCCCGGCCGAAGAACGCCGCCCACTGACGATTAACCGTGACGCGCGCCGTCAGCGGATGTTCCGGGCTCACCAGCCAACGCGCAAAATCCAAGCGCGTGGGTTTGTCGACTTTGGGTAGCGGATTGAGCACCGCCAACACGCCGGGACTTACCGGATCCGTTTCTGAGAGAAATTCGCCGCGATTGTGGATGAATGTCGGCCGCGGATTTTGTGGCGGCCGCTCTTTCATGACGAGCGTGGTGGGGAGTTCGAAGGTCTGGGCCTGGAGTTGGTTGATTTCCTGTCGCGCTTCAGCCAGCTCCGGGGTGCTCAGGAGGAATTGTTCCCGCAATTGTGCGAGCTGTCCGGGGGACCGTTGCGCGGCGGGGAGCCGCAGGATTTCCTCGATGTTTTCCGGAGTCTCCCGGGCGGTCCCTGGCTGCGGATCGGCGGTGACGGAAAGCCGGAATCGGCCGAGGTTTGAGGAGTAATACTGTTCGCAATGAAGGACGACGGTGAGTTCCTGTGGGGCGGCGAGAGGTTGCGCGAGATTGAATACAGCGTCGTGGGCGCAACCGATGCCACCGTCGACGGACCAACCGGACTGCAGGTCGGCGTCGATGGCTTTGAGGGCATGGTTTTTCGCGCTGGCAAAACTGTCTGAGGCCGTGGCAAACGTGAGGGGTTTTTCGCCCGCGCTGGCCGTGAAGTTCGTCAGAATAAAGTCGCCCTTTTCGCCTTCATAAAAGGTGCGGCCCGGCCCGTGCCCAGGCAAGCTGTCGTCGGGCAACGCCTCCAGTCGGATGGCCGTGATTCCGGCGAGGCTGGGCGGGAACTTGAGGGTATAGGTGTCGGCGCGAGTTTGGTCGCCGCTGGCCAGCACCGAGGCGTCTTCCAAGATCGTGAGCAGCGGTAGGTTGGATTTGGCGCTGCTCGGCGTGAGCACGGTCCAGCGCGTGGCTGCGGCGGACTCCTTTACCAGCCACTCGCTAAAGGCTTTTTCCAACGCTTCTTTTCTGCGCTCCTCGATCGGCCGTTGGTCTTTGGTTGTGGCGTTCGGTAGCCATCGGAAACCGCCAGCGGCTTGTGGTAGCTCCTGGTTTTGCGTGAGTCCGAGCTGGGTGCGGGCGGAGGCGTTGAACGGTTTCTTGGGCTGGAATGTGGATGGATGCCAGTCGGCACTGTCTTCCTCGATCGCAAACCGCCCTGGGAGCTCGGCTTTGATCTTGTCGATCTTCGCTTGGATCTCGGTCAGGCGCGCTTTCGGGTCGGGCGGCAGCAGGTCGAAGTCGGGCTCATCGGCGTTATTAAAAAACGCCATCATCTGATAGTATTCGCGATGGGTGATGGGGTCGTATTTATGCGTGTGGCATTGCGCGCATTGGATGGTGAGCCCGAGCCAGGTTTTACCTGTCGTTGCGAGCCGATCGGTCACTGAATTGAATCGGAATTCGAGGGGGTCGATGCCGCCCTCTTCGTTGAGCATGGTGTTGCGGTGAAAGCCCGTGGCGACGATTTGCGGGACGCTTGCCTGTGGCAACATGTCGCCCGCAAGTTGTTCAATCGTAAACTGGTCGAATGGTTTGTCGTCGTTTAACGCTTTGATCACCCAGTCCCGAAATGGCCAGATCGTTCGCGGCCGATCTTTTTCATAGCCATTCGTGTCGGCGTAGCGGGCCAGATCCAGCCATTTACGCGCCCAGCGTTCGCCATAAAGAGGGGAGGCGAGCAGGCCGTCCACGAACTTTTCATAGGCGTCGGGGGCCTGATCCTGGACGAAGGATTGCGCTTCTGCGGGCGTGGCTGCACGGCCAATGAGGTCCAGGCTGACGCGCCGGGCCAGAGTGTAGCGATCGGCTTGGGGCGACGGCTTGAGGCCTTGTTTGCTCAACGCGGCGCCGATAAATGCGTCGATGGGATTGGGGCATTCGCCCGCCCTGGGCGCCCCCGTCGGCCTGGCGGGGCTGGCGGGAATGGCAGGGATGGGGGCCTGCACAGGTTTGATGAATGCCCAATGTTGCACGTACTCCGCGCCGTCTGTGATCCAAGTTTTTAGGATTTGTTTTTGCGCCTCGGTGATCTCTTTTTTGGCGGCGGGCGGGGGCATGATCTCGTCGTCGTCATGGGAGAAGATGCGTGCGATCAGTTCGCTGGCCTCAGGTTTCCCCGGGACAATGGCCAGTTCGCCGGATTTGCCGCTTTTGAGCGCTTCCTCGCGAATATCCAGGCGCAGCTTGCCTTTGCGGGATTTTTCGTCCGGTCCGTGGCATTTGAAGCAGTGCTGGGAAAGGATGGGGCGCACGTCCCGGCTAAACTGCACATCGGTTTCCTGCGTCGTTGCGGAATACAGGTGTGGGCCGGTGACGAGAGTCGCGGCAATGAAAGCCAGTGGGATGAATCGATGAAGCATTGGAATTGTGGGCTCGGTGCGGCCAAGCGCATAGGGACGAAGATGCGCCTGGCGATTGATGCTAATCTATACGAACCCAAAGCCTCGGCCTGCATTAGGCGATTTTATTCGGGGGGGGAGGCGGGGCTTTTATGAATTATGAATTATGAAGGATGAAGGATGAAGGAAGCAGCGACGCAGTGCGGAAGGATGAGTAAAGAGAAGCCTCGGGGTTAACTGCACTTGCGCTCTCCGAATCTTCATCCTTCATCCTTCATCCTTCATAATTCACAATTCGGGCGCCTTTGGAGATGCGCCCGGGGGAGGCGGTTGCTCAGGGGGCACGCTTGGGTGGCTTTGTGACGAATCGGGGTCGACATGACACAAAACTGGACACTCGCCGCGTCCACCGCTTCGATGCCCAAACCATGAACTCCCTTTGGACCCGATATCAGAATTACTTCCTGCGCAACGCTCAACTTGGATTCTCGCTCGATGTGAGCCGGATGCGCTTCGGCGCGGATTTCCTAGCCAAGATGGAGCCTCTGGCCCAGCGCGCCTTTACCCAAATGACGGCGCTGGAAGCCGGCGCGATCGCCAACCCGGATGAGAACCGGATGGTCGGCCATTATTGGCTGCGCGCTCCGCAACTGGCTCCCAGCGCGGAGTTGCGTGCCGAGATTGAGTCCACAAACGCCAGCATCGCTCAGTTCGCGGCCGAGATTCATGCGGCCGGGAAATTCACTGATATTTTGCTGATCGGCATCGGCGGCTCCGCTCTGGGGCCTCAGTTCGTCTCAGACGCTCTCGGGGTGAAGGAAAACCCAATGCGGCTTCACTTTTTCGATAACACGGATCCGGACGGAATGGATCGGGTGTTGGGGCAGCTTGAAAGCCGCCTGGGCCAGACTTTGACGGTGGTGATCTCCAAATCCGGTGGCACCAAGGAAACCCGCAATGGAATGCTCGAGGCGAAGGCCCGTTATCAAAAGCTGGGCCTGGATTTTGCCAAGCACGCGGTCGCCGTCACCGGCCCTGACAGCGAGCTCGATAAAGTCGCGGTCGCTCAAGGCTGGCTCATGCGGTTCCCCATGTGGGATTGGGTCGGGGGCCGGACCTCGGTCATGAGCGCGGTGGGCTTGGTCCCGCTGATGCTGCAGGGGCTCGATATGGCCGCTTTCCTCAAGGGTGCCGCTGCCATGGACGAATGGACGCGCGAGGCCGAGACACTCAAAAATCCGGCGATGATGCTGGCGTTGATGTGGCATTTTGCCGGCAACGGGCGTGGGGAGAAGGACATGGTGGTGCTGCCTTACAAGGATCGCTTGGTGTTGTTCTCCAAATACCTCCAGCAGCTGGTGATGGAGTCCTTGGGCAAGGAACTGGATTTGGACGGGAACAAGGTCAATCAAGGCATCGCCGTTTACGGAAACAAAGGGTCTACCGATCAGCACGCTTACGTCCAGCAGCTCCGCGACGGGGTCCCGAATTTCTTCCTCACATTCATCGAAGTGCGCAAAGCCCGCACAGGTCCGTCCCTGGAAGTGGAGCCCGGGATGAGCACTGGCGATTATCTCCAAGGGTTCCTGCGTGGAACCCGGACGGCGCTTTACGAGGGCGGCCGGGATTCGATCACGGTGAGCTTGCCTGAAGTGACTCCGTTTAATGTGGGCGCTTTGATAGCGCTTTATGACCGGGCTGTGGGCTTTTACGGTTCATTGGTCAATACGAACGCCTATCATCAGCCAGGCGTCGAAGCCGGTAAGAAGGCGGCGACGGTCGTGATCAGTCTGCAGTTGCAGGTGCATGGGGCGTTGACCGGCACCGCTCAGAGCGCCGAGGAGATCGCCACCGCGCTCACGGCTGATGCCGAGTCCGTTTACCATGTGCTCAGCCATTTGGCCGCCAATGATCCGGCCGTGCGCGTTTCCGCGGGCGCCACTCCCGCGCAGGACCGGTTTTCGAAAGTGTAAGCCGGTTTGGCAGTTGGCCTGAGAGCGATCTGAAACATTCCAAATGGCGCTGAACGCTGAATCCGTGGACGTGCCGTTGACGCTTGTCCGGAAGTTTGTGCGACAGTATTCGCACGATTTCCGCAATCATTTGGGTGCCCTGGATTTGCAGGCCGCTTTTCTCTCTGAACTTGTGACCGACCCGGAATCCGCCGGCGAGGTCAGGATTTTACGCACGATGGTGGCCGATGCTGTGGCGGCTTTAGAGGCGGTATCCGACCGGATGAGCGTGCCGCGCCCCAGCTTCCTGAGCCTGGATGTGAAGCTGTTTTTAGAGGTGTTGAAGGAGCGGGTGGTGAGCCGGTTCCCAGAGGAATCCGCCCGGCTGATCTGGACTGTGGAGCTCGATGCCGGGCTGGTCTCGGTGGATCTCGAAATCGTGTTTCGCGCCTTCGCGGAGCTCATCGGGAACGCCTTGTTTTTTCAGGCGCCGGCGGGGGACTTGCCGATCCGGGTTTCGGAGGAAGCGGGGCGATTGCGGTGCGAGATTTTTGAAAAGCTCCCAGTAATGCCGGAGGCCCCTGAGCGCTGCGGGTTGAGGCCCTTCGAGAGCACTCGCCGTGGGGCCTACGGCTTGGGGTTATTTCATGCCCGGCAGTCACTTGATTTACATGGCGGAGCAGTGTCCTTTGTCTGTGACCCGGGCCAGTCGCAGTTGATCACCGTGATCGAACTGCCGATTGGCTCCGGAACTCACAATGGCAGTTAAACATAGCGGCTTGCGCGTGGTGATCATCGATGATGAGCGTCCGATTCTCCTGACTCTGGAGGCGCTTCTGACTCGGCTCGGCTATGTGCCCCAGCTCGCGCCCACGGCCGCGGTTGGGCTGGCTTTGGTGCGCCAACTCCCACCGGATCTGGTCCTGCTGGACTTGGGCTTGCCCGACGCTGACGGGCTCGACGTGCTCCGGGCGTTGAAACGCGAGTTCCCGGCGCTCCCGGTGATCGTTCTGAGCGCCCTGGATTCGCTGAGTAACGCGATCGAATCGATCAAGGAAGGCGCCTTTCATTTTATCAGCAAACCCTTTGCGCAAGAGGAGTTGCGCAGCCTGATGGCCCGTGCCTTGGAGCATCGGGAGTTGCTGCGCGAAACCCAGAGTCTCCGCGCCGAGACGTATCAGCTCGCCCGGCGTCTCGAACGGGCGGAACAACAGCTTGCCCCAGTCGATAAAAGCCCGGCCATGCGGCGCGTGCGTGAATTGCTCGGGCGGGTGGCCCCGACTGAGGCGAATATCCTGCTCACCGGCGAGAGCGGGGTGGGGAAAGAAGTGTTGGCCAACCAGATTCATGGCCTCAGCACACGCCGCGCGGGTCCTTTGGTTAAGCTCAATTGCGCCGCTTTCCCGCCCAATATGATCGAGGCGGAGCTCTTCGGTTATGTCAAAGGCGCTTTTACAGGGGCGTCCTCGGATTTCCCCGGGATGATCCGGGAATCGGCTGGGGGCACTCTTTTTCTGGATGAAATCGCCGAGTTGCCGCCCGAGATGCAGACCCGCTTCCTGCGGGTTCTCCAGGAACGGGAATTTCGCCCTTTGGGCAGCACAAAGACGGTGGCTGCCGACTTTCGGCTGGTGGCGGCGACTAATCGCCCGGTGACTGAGGCGGTGCGCGACGGCGCCCTCCGGCAGGATCTCTATTATCGGCTCAACACCTTTACCATCGAAGTGCCGCCGTTGCGGGAGCGGCGCGAGGATATCCCCCTGCTGGTGGCCACTTTTCTCAAACATTTCTCCCGTCAACTCGGCAAGCCAGAGCCCGCGATCGATTCCGAGGCTTTCAAGCTGCTGCTCGATTATCCCTGGCCGGGCAATGTGCGGGAATTGCGGAACGTGATCGAGTATAGCGTGATAGTGGCGGAGGATGGGATGATTGGTCAGAAACAATTTCCCCGGGAATTGCAGGTGCCGGCGGCGTTTGAAGGTTTGATCCGTCGGCGAAC
>JAYTYG010000418.1:0-5486 GCA_043742585.1 Spartobacteria bacterium | reverse complement strand
GGCCCACACAGGCCCGGCGCAACGCCATGGCACGATCATAAGCGCGATCGGTGGCACTGGCGGCAGCAAATCGACCCTGCGCCCGGCCGGGAATCGACTCCATCCCGATCACCCGCGCAATTTCCTCAATGAGATCGATCTCGCGCGTCAGATCGGAGCGGAACGTCGGCACCTGCCAACCCGCAGCAGTTTTCACCAACCCGAACCCGCTCAGAATCTGCTCCACGCGCGCCGCATCCACGGCGATCCCCAGGATTTGAGTTAAACGTTCGGCACGCAACGCTACGACAGGCGGCGTCGGTTTAAACTCGCCGCCGACCTGCAACGGGCCAGCCTCGGCGCCGCCTGCCAATGCCGCGATCAGCTCCAGCGCGCGCTGACTGGCCGCGCCGACGCCCGCCGCATCCACCCCGCGTTCAAACCGGTAGCTCGAATCGCTCGACAGCCCCAGGCCCCGCGAAGTGCGCCGGATATGGCGCGCCTGAAAGGCCGCGCTTTCCAGCACCACATGAGTTGTCGCGGCGCTCACGGCAGTTTCCTGGCCGCCCATGACACCCGCCAGCGCCACCGCGCGCTCGCCATCAGCGATCACCAAATGCGTCGAATTCAGCGCATACGTTTTCCCATCCAGCGCCAGAAAAGATTCCCCGTCGCGCCCCGCGCGCACCTGCACGGCGCCACGCAACAAATCGCCGTCAAACGCATGCAACGGCTGCCCCAGCTCCAGCATCACCAAATTGGTAATATCAACGATGTTATTGATCGGCCGCAACCCCACCGATTCCAGCTTCTGACAAAGCCAGTCCGGGCTGGGACCGACTTTCACCCCGCGAATCGTGCGCGCCGTATACAACGGACAGAGCGCGGCATCCTCGATAGCCACGGCACTTTGTGCAGCAGTTGACGGGGCAAGCAGCGGCGCCACAGCTTCGGCGGCAATCAAGCGCACCGGCTTGGCTCGCAACGCCCCGATTTCACGGGCGATCCCATTCACAGAAAGGAGATCCGAGCGGTTAGGGGTGATCTCGAGATCGAGGATCGTGTCGCCCTTGAAAATCTCGCCGATGGGCGTCCCCACAACCGTATCCGGCGCGAGAATCAGCAAGCCGTCCTCGCCCTTGGGCAGGCCCAGCTCGTCAGTGCTACAAAGCATCCCCTGACTTTCCACTCCGCGCAGCTTGCCCACTTTGATCCGGAAATCACCCGGCAACACCGCCCCGGGCAACGCCGCTGGCACCTTGTCGCCGACCTTGAAATTCTTCGCGCCGCAAACGATTTGGCGCAACGTGCCGGAGCCGTCATCGACCTGGCAAACGCTGAGTCGATCGGCGTTTGGATGCTGTATGCTCTCGCGGATCTGAGCCACCACAACCTGAGGAATCGCCACCCCATGGGTCTCGATCCCCTCGACTTCAACCCCCGCCAAAGTCAGCAAGTCAACCAACTCATCAACCGTCGGCGGCAGCTCGACGAGTTCCCGCAACCAATTCAGTGAAACTTTCATAGAACAAAAAAGAGTGTGCCCAGCCTCGGCTCCCATTTCCCAGGGGCCACCGGCCGGAAGCGGTTAGAACTGCGCCAAGAACCGTTGATCGTTGTCGGTGAAATACCGAATATCCGGGACCGACGACATGATCATGGCCAGCCGATCCAGGCCGAACCCGAAGGCGAACCCAGTCATTTTCTCCGGATCAAACGCCTGATCGCCGCGCCGGGCATTGATGGCTTCGAACACGGCCGGATCCACCATGCCGCAACCGGCAATTTCCAGCCAGCGATCCGCCGACCCGAGCGCTGTGGCTTTGATATCCACTTCGTAGCTGGGCTCAGTGAACGGGAAAAAATGCGGCCGAAAACGGAACTTGGCGTCTTTGCCGAAAAGCTCGCGAAAGAAGAACTCCAGCGTGCCCTTAAGATCGGCCACGCTGACGCCTTCATCGACATAGAGGCCTTCCATTTGGGTGAACTGCGCCAGATGCGTCGCATCGATTTCATCCCGCCGATAAGCCGCTCCCGGCGCGATGATACGGATGGGCGGCGCCACCTTTTCCATCGTGCGGATCTGGACCGTGCTCGTGTGCGTGCGCAACAACCGCCCGTCATTGAAATAAAATGTATCCTGCTCGTTGCGTGCAGGGTGATCTGCCGGCGTATTGAGCGCGTCAAAACAATGAAACTCAGTTTCAATGTCCGGCCCGTCCGCCAGCGCAAAACCCATGCGCCGAAAAATCTGGATCGCCCGATCCTGCAGCTGCGTGATGGGATGCAGCGTCCCAAGGCGGGGCCCCACTCCGGGCAAAGTGGCATCGACACCGGCAAACGCCTGCTGATCGGCGCCGGCGAGAAGCTCGGCCTTGCGGGCGTCGAGAGCGGCATTAACGGAGTTGCGGACATCGTTGAGCAACTTGCCGATGCGCGGCTTATCGTCCTTGCTCAAGGACTTCATCGACTCGCTGATGGCGGAAATCCCGCCACTGCGGCCCAAGAACTTGACGCGCACGGCTTCGAGCGCCGCTTCCTCGGTGGCGAGGAGGATTTCAGACAGGGCTGCGGCCCGGAATTCTTCGAGTTGAGAATCGATCATAAGAGAGGCTCAAAAACAGAACAGCCTCGAACACGCGGAGCGCGTATTCGAGGCTGACTGAAAGATTCGTGAAGCGCTGCGGTTTAAGCGGCTGCGGTCTGAGCGGCGGCAAAAGCTGCACGCTTGGCTTGAAGAGCAGCATTCGCTTTGTCGAAGATCGCTTTAAAGGCGGCTTCGTCTGTCACCACGATCTCGGCCAACACTTTGCGGTCGAGGGTGATACCAGCGGCTTTGACACCTTCCATGAAACGGCTGTAGGTAAGACCGTAAGCACGGGCGGCGGCGTTGATGCGCTGCTGCCAGAGCATCCGGAAATTGCGCTTCCGCGTTTTGCGATCCCGATAAGCCCACATCTGGGCTTTCATCACCGCATTCTTGGCGTAACGGAAAAGTTTCGAACGACGACCCCGGAATCCCCGGGCAGCATCGACGACTTTCTTGCGGCGTTCCCGACTAGACGGGGCGTTTGTGGCTCTTGGCATGGTTAATAACTTTCTTCCGGCGCGCTGTTGGTGGGATTGAAAGAATCTGGCGTCTCGCGCACCGAGTTATCCAGCTCCAGGCCGGATAGGCGCTCAGATCTTTGCCGCGTAATAAATTACGCGAGCGGGGTTATGCGAACGGGAGGCACTCCTTGATACGGGCAACCATGGTCTCGTGGACCTGGCCAACCTTGCCGAGCTTGCGTTTGCGCTTTGAACTCTTGGAAGAGGCCAAATGGCGCAGACCCGCTTTTCGGCGAAGGATCTTGCCCGTGCCGGTGATTTTGAACCGTTTCGCTGCTGCTTTTTTCGTCTTGCGACGTGCGACTGACTTTGGCATGGGGCGGGCAAAGTAGCGACCAACCTCCGAATGGCAATCTCTTTTTGTAACGCAGAGACGCAGACGCAGAGACAGACAGGGGGACACACAACTCCAATCCCGACAAATCCCCATCCCCAAAAAACTCTGCGCCTCTGCGACTCTGCGTTAAAACCCCCTCGGGGAGACGCCTCTGCGTTACGAAAAGCCGCGCATTGTCGGAGACAGGCGGAGCCGCTACTACCCCGGGGATGAATCCACCTCAGCGAAAAGGCCGCCTCATCGTGATCGAAGGCATCGATGGCGCCGGCAAAAGCACCATCGTCAAAGGCCTGGCCGACTATTGTCAGCAGAACGCTTTAGCCGCAGTCCTCAGCCGGGAACCCACCAGCGGTAAATGGGGCAAAATGCTGCGCGACTCCGCCCGCACCGGCCGCCTCTCGCTGGAGCAGGAACTCGAACTCTTCATCCAGGATCGCGCCGAGCATGTCGACACGCTCATCAACCCCGCACTGGCTGCGGGCAAGATCGTCATCCTCGACCGCTACTACTTTTCCACCGCCGCCTATCAAGGCGCCCGCGGCGCTGACCCAAACGCCATCCTCGCCGCCAACGAAGCCTTCGCGCCCGCACCCGACCTCGTATTGCTCCTCGACCTTGACCCCGGCGCCGGTCGCGGCCGGATCACCGCGCGTGGCGATACGCCCGATGACTTCGAAGGCGCGGAAGCGCTCGCCGCAGTGCGCAAAATCTTCCTCAACATCCAGCGCCCCTTCATCCAGCGCCTCGACGCCTCGCTGCCCGCGCCCGAAGTCCTGCGGCAAGCCCTGCACCACTTCGATGCCGCCCGTTTAACCTTAACCCGGAAACAATAACCACAGAGAACGCACAGAGCACAAAGGTTCTCTGGATTTCAAATCTTTGTGTTCTTTGTGACTAAATGGATTGTTTTGATCCCAACAGGCTCGAAGGGATACTTCCCTATCCTCCGCAATGAATCAGGCACAGCAAAGCGCCACACCCATTGGAGGCCTCTAAAAACAAGGAAACCAAAAAGTGAGCTACCCAATAAAAGGAGCAACAATTTAGGCATCAACTCGGGCGCCTTAAAAGGCATGACCACGGCTAAAGCCGTGACAGGGACAACGACGAACAACGTCAGCAGCAGCAGCGCAAACAAGACAGCCTTCAGACATTGCGCGGCTTTAAATCGCCACCAAGTCCAACGTGAACAACCTGCACACATGGAATGACAGGTTGAAAAACCCACCTCCACCCCCTGCTTCGGGATCCGCCCGATCAACGGCATCAGCAGAGCAACCACTCCCGTAAATCTATTGTGCGCTAATGCCCTCCACTTTACGGCCTCCGCAGATGTAACTTCATTGCCACACAACCGACACCCGGCCGAAATCGTCTCGCTCGAATAATGTTCCTGCATGACCGACCCGAAAAAATTGTAGGCGTCAATGGGCCGATCAAAACACGCCGATATATCGCGCAACGAAGCGCCGGCTTCGATCAGGGAAAAAGCTTTATCGGGGTTACTCATAATTCAAACAAGCTGCCTTGGGCCAAGGCAGAATCGAGCCGCCCCTGCCAATTTTCCTAACACGGCAGCCCGGCGTCAGTGTCCACCCTCGCAATATTTTCGAGCAAGGTCTTTTTGAGAAGGCATGAGCTGCGGGACGCTGCTTCCCGGCCCGCCGCGACTCATACACGATCGAGCTGATCCGCCTGCACATAATCCGCACATGATCTTACGCTAAGTAGAACTCCTTGCGGCAGCGAATCTGAAGTTCCATGGGGTAATTCGACTGCGCGCACTCGTGGAACTCGTGCGCTACGCTCAGGATGACTGCGTTAATTAAGCCTCCTCGCCAACCCTGCTATCACAGCACTACCACCCGAGCCAGGGCTTACGCATCTAAAATGACCATTGGAAAGTGCAGATATTCGCGCAAGCCGATGCTGGCAAAGTATTTACGCCAAAGGCGTTACTCCCTACAGCCCAGGGTTGCGAGGAACGAGCTACCCTGGGAACCGGCGAAAAAGAGAATCCAACCCCAACGTGGGTTGCGCCCAAGATCGTCCTTTGGCG